>NZ_CAXQBM010000052.1:0-55500 GCF_964222115.1 Alteriqipengyuania sp. | reverse complement strand
CCCGTTGTGGGCGGTGCTCTGGCGCTTGTCGCGATTCCGGCGGCCGGTGTTGCGCTGGCCGAAGCAACCACGCCTTCGCTGATTTCCAGCGCATCCGCCAGCAGTGCGCGCTTTACACCGGCTACGGTCGACCCTGCGCTCGCTCGCCGCGTGCTCGAACGTTACGCCGCACGGCGCGAAGCCCTGCCCTTCACACCTGCGACCGGCAAGTCCATCGCAGACCGCACGGTGACTGTTGCGGTGCGGGTGGACGACAAGGCTGCACGCGCGATTTCGATTCGCTCCGTCATCGATTCGGTCCGGTCCGAATCCGGCCGTCGCGACGTCGCTGTTGCGCAATCGGCCTTCGACCTTGGCGTTGCGCGCGGATACCAGAGCTTCACCAAGCCTGCAGCCGAACTGCCCAAGTCGGTGTCGCGAGTCGCGATGCCCGATCTATCCGAGTTCCGTCCCTCGCAGGGCGCGAAGGACGAACCAAGCCGCTTCCAGCCACGCATCAGCGTGGACCAGGAACGCACGCCGGGCCGCGCTCCGCGCACGCTCGAAGGGCGTGGCGACCGTCAGCTCGATCTGGGCGGTGCCTATCGCGTTTCGCGCAATCTGGATGTGACCGCCGGTGTGCGCCTGTCCGAAGAGCAGGATCGCCTGACGCCGCTGACCGATGGCGCGGACGACAGCCAGTCGGTCTATATCGGAACGCAGCTGCGCTTCTAATCACTGGTCCGATCGCTTGGGCGAGTGCGCCCTGCCAGATCCCGCTACATTCGTATCCCTGAGCTTCTTTTGCTTTGCCCACGCGTGCGCACGACGCTACGTCTTTCGGCATATAAAAGAATGAATTCATGGGGAGAGTGATGATGGCACGTGTCGCGGTGGTGACGGGTGGAACACGCGGTATTGGCGAGGCGATCAGTCTCGCGCTCAAGGAGCAGGGCCGCAAGGTCATCGCCAATTACGCAGGCAATGACGATCGTGCCCGCGAGTTTTCCGACCGCACCGGTATCGACGTGATGAAGTGGGATGTGGGCGACCATCAGGCGTGCCTCGACGGATGCGCACGGATTGCCAAGGAATTCGGCCGGGTCGAAATCGTCGTCAATAATGCAGGCATCACTCGCGATGGCACCTTGCACAAGATGAGCTTCGACGACTGGAACGAAGTGATGCGCGTGAACCTCGGCGGCTGCTTCAACATGGCCAAGGCCTGCTTCCCCGGAATGCGCGAAGGCAATTGGGGGCGGATCGTCAATATCGGCTCGATCAACGGACAGGCAGGCCAGTATGGCCAGGTCAATTACGCCGCAGCCAAGTCTGGCATCCACGGCTTCACCAAGGCGCTGGCGCAGGAAGGCGCGCGCTACGGCATCACCGTAAACGCAATCGCGCCGGGCTATATCGACACCGACATGGTTGCCGCCGTCCCGGACGAGGTACTGGCCAAGATCGTCGCCAAGATCCCTGTCGGCCGGCTTGGCCACGCGAGCGAGATCGCGCGCGGCGTGGCCTTCCTCACCGCTGACCACGGCGAGTTCATCACCGGGTCGACGATGAGCATCAACGGCGGCCAGCACATGTATTGATCGGCAGAGGGGCCTAGCTGCGATTACCCTGCTGCGAAATGATTGCGTGTTCGGGGGGCCGGCTCAGGCATCCCTGTTCGCGCTTGGTCTGCTCACACCCGGTGATATACTCCGGCAGTCCCGGATTGGCGAGATTTCGGGCTTAGGGGGAACCGCTAATGGGCTGGGCCTTTCGATCGACACCTACGCTGCTGCTTGCCGCCGCGCTCGGGCTTTCGGGCTGTGCGGGGATTATCCGCGACCGGATCTACCAACCGCGCACGCTCGCCGAATCGGAGATAGCCTATAGCGGTGTCGCACCCTCAGCCGTTCAGGTGACCGCCGCCGATGGCCTGACCCTCGATGGCTATTACTGGGCCCCGGTAGCGGGCAACGACACGCTGGTGGTCTATTTTCACGGCAATAGCGGCAACCATCTAGAAGCAGCCGCGCGCGCCGAACCGCTGACGGAAGGCGGGCACGGCGTACTGGTCGCTTCCTATCGCGGGTATGGCGACAACCCGGGATCGCCGACCGAAGAAGGGCTATTCGCCGATGCAGACGCCTGGATGGCAGAAGCACGGCGGCTCGCGCCCGAAAGCAAACTGTTCGTGTTCGGCCATTCGCTTGGCGGCGCCGTGGCGCTGGAAATGGCGGTACGGCACGACACCGCCGGGGTTACCACGCTGGGCACGTTTTCACGCCTCTCCGCCGCCGCTCCTTCGTATGCGCGTGGCATCTTGCCCGACCGGTTCGACAATATCGCGGCGATCAAGCGCGTGAGCGAACCGATCCTGCTGCTGCACGGTACGGAAGACGAAGTTGTCGGGTTCGTCAATGGCGAGCGGCTGGCGCAGGCCAACCCGCGCGCCACCTTTATCGTCCTGCCCGGGGCAGGCCACACCGTGGATATGCGCCTGCTCGCAGGTCGTCTGTGGGCGGCGTGGGAAAACCCAAGCAATGGTGGCAGGCAGGAATGGCTGCCGCCGACCATGGATTAGTCAGCCCTCGCCTTGACCAGCCCCTATCATCCTCCCGTCAAGCGTTCAGTCGAAATCGCCGGACACAAGACCAGCATTACGCTGGAGCCGGTGTTCTGGGACTTGTTGCGCGATCGGGCGCGCATTCTCGGCATACCGATCAATGCGCTGGTTGCGCGGATCGATGCCTCACGGATCGAAGCGGATGCGCCCACCGGTCTGGCGAGCGCTATCCGCCAGTATCTAGTCGCCGAACTGATCGAAGGGGGCAAAGCGGACGCTCCACCCCCTTCGCAGTAAAGCTCAGTATTTGGCGGTTGCGTCGCTTGCGGGGAACGTCTCGTCGAGCGCCTCGTCGGTTGCGCTCATCTTGTCGCCCTTGGTCGCGGTAGCGGCAGCGCCGGCATCGCGCACGCCGCCGGATGGCTGGCCATCGGCAAAGGCGACGCCGTTCTCGTCCTTGCGGTTCTTGTAAGCCTTATAGCCCAGATAACCGAGGCCACCGAGGATAGCGGTACGAATCAGACCCATGTCACGTCTCCAGAAAAGTGTCGTTATCTCGCGAACGAGGCAGACGCGTTTTGGGTCCGGTGTTTATCGATACAAACCGCTGAGAATTATTCGTCGCCGACCCGCTCGATCTCGGCCCCGATGGCCTGCAGCTTTTCCTCAAGCCGCTCGTACCCGCGGTCGAGGTGATAGATACGCCGGATTTGCGATTCGCCCTCGGCAGCCAGCGCAGCGATGACGAGGCTCATCGAAGCGCGCAGGTCGGTTGCCATGACCTCGGCACCCGTCAGCCCGGGTTGGCCGTGGACGATGGCAGTACGTCCCGAAACCTCGATATTGGCGCCCATGCGGTTCAGTTCGGGCACGTGCATGTAGCGGTTTTCGAAGATCGTCTCGGTCAGCACGCTGGCGCCTTCGGCCACCGTCAGCAGCGCCATCAGCTGCGCCTGCATATCGGTTGCGAGGCCCGGGTAGGGGGCGGTCGACAGGTTAGCGGCCTTCAGCTTGCCGTTGGCGGCGATATGGACGCCCTTGGCATCGCTCTCTACCTCGACGCCGATATTGCGCAGCGCGTGGAGCGTGGCGGACATTTCCTCTGCGTCAGCACCTTCAAGCCGCGCTTCGCCGCCGGTGATCGCGGCAGCGCAGGCGTAGGAGCCCGCCTCGATCCGGTCCGCCATCACCTTGTAGGTCGCACCGTTCAGTCGCTTGACCCCGTGAATCACGATCTCCGACTGGCCGATATTCTCGATTTCGGCGCCCATCGCGACGAGCAGCTTGCACAGATCGACAATTTCCGGCTCGCGAGCCGCATTGCGCAGGGTGGAAGTGCCGTTGGCCAGCACGGCAGCCATCAGTGCATTCTCGGTCGCGCCCACGGACACCACGGGAAAATCGAATTCGCCGCCCGGCAGTCCGCCATCGGGCGCATGCGCACGGACATAGCCCTGCGCCAGCTCGATCTCCGCGCCCAGCGCTTCCAGCGCCGAAAGATGCAGGTCGATCGGGCGGTTGCCGATCGCACAGCCACCCGGCTGAGAGACGGTAGCCACGCCCGCGCGGGCCAGCATCGGCCCCAGCACCAGGATCGATGCCCGCATCTTGCGCACAAGATCATAGGGAGCGGTGGTGGAGGTGAGGCGCGTCGCTTCGAACGTCACCACCCGGCCGAAATCCTCCGGTCGCGTGCCGGCAATGTTCACCGCCACGCCGAACTGCGTCATCAGGTGCTGGAAGCCGTCGATATCGGCAAGCCGCGGCAGGTTGCGCAACGTCAGCGGCTCGTCGGTCAGCAGCGCGCAAGGGATCAGGGTGAGTGCGGAGTTCTTGGCGCCGGAGATCGGAATCGTCCCGGACAGCCTTTTGCCGCCAACAATGCGTAATTTATCCATCCTGCGGCGTTTAGCGGGCATGCGCGGCAAAACAAGCCGCGCTGCGCGGTTCGCCCCGCGACCGGGCTGCCGTTGACGCACACGGGTGCCACGCTCATAGCCTTGGCGCATGTCTGACACACCGACCTCCCCCAAGAAGATCAGAAAAGCCGTTTTCCCGGTCGCCGGGCTCGGCACCCGTTTCCTCCCCGCGACCAAGGCAATCCCGAAAGAGATGCTCGCGATCGTGGATCGTCCGCTGATCCAGTACGCGGTGGACGAAGCGCGCGAGGCAGGGATCGAGCAGATGATCTTCGTCACCGGACGCGGGAAAACGGCCATCGTCGAGCATTTCGACATCGCCTACGAGCTGGAACAAACGATGGAAGAGCGCGGGAAAGACCTCGCCATCCTCGATCCCACGCGCGCGACACCCGGCGATATCATCACCGTCAGGCAGCAGGTCCCGCTGGGCCTCGGCCATGCGATCTGGTGCGCACGGGCCATCGTGGGCGACGATCCCTTTGCGATCTTCCTGCCGGATGAGCTGATGATTTCCGGCCAAGGCAAGACAGGCTGCATGAAACAGATGGTCGACGCCTACGAAAAGGTCGGCGGCAATCTTATCAGCGTGCTCGAAGTCCCGCAGGAGACCGTTTCGAGTTACGGCGTTATCGATCCGGGCAAGGAAGATGGCGCTCTGACCGAAGTGAAGGGGCTGGTCGAAAAGCCCCCCGTGGCAGAGGCCCCGTCGAACAAGATCATCTCTGGTCGTTATATCCTGCAGCCTGAGGTGATGCGGGTCCTGGAGAATCAGGGCAAGGGCGCGGGCGGAGAGATCCAGCTGACCGATGCTATGGCCAAGATGATCGGCCAGCAGCCGTTCCACGCGGTGACCTTCGACGGTGCGCGCTACGATTGCGGCAGCAAGGTCGGCTTCGTGGAGGCCACGCTGGCTCTGGCCCTGCAGCGCGAGGACATGGGCGCAGAAGTGCGCGCCATGGCACAGCGGCTGCTCACGCAATAGGCGCGTTACGCGCGTTCGGTTTCGGCTAGCTTTGCATATTCGTCGCGCAGTTCGCGCTTGTAGAGCTTGCCATTGGCTTCGCGAGGCAGTTCGGGCCGGAAATCGAACGCTTTGGGCATTTTCACCCGGCTGAGCTGGGGTTCGAGGTATTCGCGGAGCACCTGCTCCAGCGCTTCGCCCGCCTGTTCCATCTCCATTGGCTGGACCACCGCAACCACCCGCTCGCCCAGATCGGGATCGGGTGCGCCGATCACCGCCGCATCGAGCACTTGCGGATGCGCGACCAGCAGGTTTTCGATCTCCTGCGGATAGATATTCACCCCGCCCGATATGATCATGTGGCTTTTGCGGTCGGTCAGGAAGAGGAACCCGTCCTCGTCGATATGGCCGATATCGCCCAGCGTCATCCAGCCGCACTCGTTCATCGCCTCGGCGGTTTTGCCCGGGTCGTTGTGATAGGTCGGCAGCTTGTCGTTCTCGAAGAACAGCAGCCCGGTCTCGCCCGGCGGTAGTTCGCTACCATCGGGGCCGCAGACATGCGCCTTGCCATAAAGCATCCGCCCCACGGTGCCCGGTTTCGCTAGCCAGTCCTCGCTCTTGACCAGCGACATGCCGATGCCTTCGGAGCCCGCGTAGTATTCCTGGATGATCGGCCCCCACCATTCGATCATCGCCTGCTTGATCGGGACCGGGCACGGCGCGGCGGCGTGGATTGCGCGCTGGTGGCTGGAGAGGTCGTAACGCGTGCGTTCTTCGACGGGCAGTTTGAGCATCCGCACGAAATGCGTCGGCACCCACTGGCTATCGGTTACGCCATATTGCTCGATTGCGGCGAGCGCGCCTTCGGGAGTGAACTTGTCCATGATCACCACCGTTCCGCCAAGGCGGTGCGCGGTGCTGCACCAACCGAGCGGGGCAGCGTGGTAGAGCGGCGCGGGAGAGAGATAGACCATGCTGCCATCGGCAGGCATGCCCACCCCCATCGTCGCCAGCCCGACCAGCGGGTTGGGCGCAGTAATATCCTCGCTAGGCGGTGGTGGCGGCACGATCCCCTTGGGCTGGCCCGTCGTGCCCGAGGAATAGAGCATGTACTGCCCCGGAGAGGGGTCTTCGATCGTCTCCGCCGATTGTGACGCGATCTCGCCCTGGAACGCGGCATCGTCGACATCGACCATCTCGAGCGCAGGCGCGATGTCTGCCAACACCTTAGCGGTATCGGCAAAGGCGGCAGACGTCAGCAGCAGGGCGCATTCGGCATCTTCGAGGATATAGCCAATCTCCGGCGCGGTGAGCCGGGTCGAGATCGGCACCAGCATCGCCCCGATCCTTTGCGTCGACCACAACAGCTGGAGGTAAAGCGGGCGATTTTCCAGCAGCAGGGCGACCCGTGTGCCCTTCGTTACCCCTCGCGCGCGCAACCAGCGGGCCATGCGGTTGGCAAAGGCGTCCATCTCGCCATAGGTAACCGTCTTCCCGCTCGCCGCGTCGATGATAGCCGCGTGGTCTGGCCGCGAGGCCGCGTGTGTAATCGGATGCATCTGTCTCTCCCGGCAACCAGTGTCGGGAAAGTGCTGGCATCACGCAACAAAAAAGGCGGCGCCGCAGCACCGCCTTTCTGGATTCGATCTGGTGAGGTCGCTGGGCCTATTCGGCTGCGTCCGTCTCTTCGTCGCCGCCACCCATGCCGCCGGGGCCCATCGCCAGACGGAAGGCTTCCTGCGCCTCGGTCTCGACCATGAAGGGTCGCGGATCGACCGGCTTGTTCGCGATGCGGACTTCGTAATGCAGGTGCGGGCCGGTGGAGCGGCCGGTGGAGCCGACAAAACCGATCAGGTCGCCCTTGCGGATTTCCTGGCCATCGCTGACGATGATCCGCGAAAGGTGCGCGTAACGCGTTTCGATCGCGTTGCCATGCCCGATCTGGATGTAGTTGCCATAGCTGCCGAACCAGTTGGCACGTTCGACGATGCCGTCGGCAGTGGCATAGACCGGCGTACCGGTCGGCGCAGCAAGGTCTACACCATTATGGTTCGCGCGCTTGCGGAGAACCGGGTGCCTGCGCATGCCGTAGCCGCTGGTCAACGTGGCATTGTCCACCGGCATGCGCGAAGGAACTGCAACGGTCGGCAGTGCCACCGCGGGTTCACGCTCGATCTCGATGGTTTGCCAGCTGGCGAAAAGCTGCCGGAATTGCGCATCGCCATTGCCAAGCGGGCTCTGGACCTCTTCGACAGCGTCCGACACGTCGACAGCTGCGGCGGCGGTCGTATTGGCATGTGCGGGTACTGCGGCGATAGAAATGGCCGCACCCACAAGGATGGCTGCACGGCTGAAAAGTCGATCAGTGGTCAGCAAAGTGTCCGTCCTCTGTCGGCGGCGGAGCGTCCTGCTCCGCTGTTCCGATCCCTCGCGCTTCATCGATCCGAATGAAACGCCGAGACCCCTCGATCACGACGGGAACCCTTCCCGTCTTCGTGTGTTGTGGGGTTATCCGGGCTCAGGTTAATCCGGCAAGAGCGCCGTAGTAGTCTCGCGATAAACCGGCTGCGTAACGCGCTGAGTCGTTGAATGGCGGCTTAATTGTTCCTCGAAAATGTTGGTTAACAAGGGTCTGCCAGCGTTCTGGCGGGTCGATTCCGTCCGATTCACAGCATGCGACGAAGTGCTTCGTGCCCAGCGCGACATGGCGAATCTCGTCCTCCAGGATACGCGACAGGATGCGCGCGCCCGTTTCATCCCCCTGTGCGCGCACCCTCTCCAGCATGGCAGGCGTCACATCGAGACCGCGTGCCTCCAGCACCATCGGCACGACGGCCAGCCGCGCAGCGACGTCGTGACGTGTAGCATGGGCCGACTGCCACAGGCCCGCGTGCGCGGGAAGCGACCCGTAGCGCATGCCGTAGGCGGCCAGTTTCCGCTCCAGCAGCGCGAAATGCATCGCCTCGTCCGCTGCGACGCTCAGGAAATCGTCGGCGAAGGTACGCGGCATCTGCGCCCCGAAGCGGCCAACCATGTCGAGCGCCAGGTCGATCGCGACGAATTCGATATGGGCCAGCGAATGCCATAGCGCGATCCGTCCCTTCAGCGTGCCACCCTTGCCGCGCTTGGGCATCTTGGCCGGGGGCAACAGTTCGGGCCGCGCAGGGCGGGCCGGTGCATCGGGCATGGCTACGTCGAATTCATGCGCCAGCCGGCCGAGCCTCCAGTCGCGGGCGACCTGGCGCGCCGCGAAAACCTTCGCCCGCGCGGGCCCGATCAGCAGGGCATCGCGAATCGCCCGCCCAAGCGTTTGCTGGTGGGAAGTGCTCACAGGTCCCTGGCGGCTGCGAGCACCTCTTCAGCGTGACCGTTCACCTTCACCTTGGGCCAGATACGCGCGATCTTGCCTTCGGCGTCCAGCAAGTAGGTGGAGCGCACCATCCCCATGAAGGTCTTGCCGTACATCGTCTTCTCGGCCCACACGCCGAGCGTATCGGATAAGCCGCCCTCTTCCGCGTCGGTGGCCAGATCGACGGTCAGATCGTGCTTGGCGATGAAGTTCTGGTGCTTCTTGGAAGAATCCTTGCTGATGCCGAGCAGCGCGCAACCGGCCTTCTCGAATTCCGGTTTGAGCGCCGAAAAGTCCTTCGCTTCGGTGGTGCAGCCCGGTGTATTGTCCTTCGGATAGAAGAACAGCACCAGCTTTTGCCCGCGGTAGTCGGATGGCTTCACCTCTTCGCAATCGTGCCGCACCATCGCGATATCGGGCATCGTGTCCCCTTCGCTCACGCTCATTCTTCCAACTCCAGTTCCTGTTCGAACAATTCCCGCCATACTCGCGCGACCTCTTGGCGTGCCTTCATGACATGTCGCAAGAGTGCGTCCATATCCTCGCAGCCGCACGCCCGTGCCAGCGCTTCACCCGCAGCGCCCGAAGGCACTGTGAGATCGGGTGCCAATAACCGCGCGCCGACGATCAGCCGCGTCAGGAAATCATGCGCCCGGGCGAATTCCTCCGGCAGCGTACCGGTATGCACGAGCGTCTCGCACACTCTTGAGAGGCGCGGATCGAGCGCGACATTGTCGCGCAGCTGGATGAAGTGGAGGATGAACTCGATATCCACCAGCCCGCCACGCATCAGCTTCACGTCCAGCGGGCCCTTGGCGGGTTTATGGCTCGCCATCTCGGCGCGCATCTTCAGCACGTCTTCGCGCAGGGTGGCAGGATCGCGCGCAATGCACAGCACCTCGCGGATGATGTCGTCCACATCGGCGCGCGCCGCATAGGAACCCGCGACCACACGTGCGCGCGCCAACGCCATATGTTCCCACGTCCATGCCGATTCGCGCTGGTAGCGCGCGAAACTCTCCACGCTCACCGCGAGCGGGCCCTGCGCGCCCTGCGGCCGCAGCCTCGTGTCGACATCGTAGAGCGGCCCTTCGGCGGTCGGCACGCTGAGCGCCGCGCCCACCCGCTGGGCGAGGCGATTATAGTATCGGGTAGCGCTCAGCGGCCGCTCCCCGTCGCTCTCCGCCCCGTGATCGCCGGTGAAGAGGTAGATGATATCGAGGTCGGACGCATGGGTCAGCGCCTCCCCGCCCAGCCGCCCGAGGCCAAGGATGACCATCTCGCTGCCCTCGATCCGGCCATGCGCCTTCTCGAACTCGGCCACCGTCCCCGCCAATGCCGCTTGCAAGGCGGCTTCGGCCACGGTCGCGAACCCGCGGGCAATATCGAGCGGATCGTGCGTTCCGCTGATCAGCTGCACGCCAAGGGCAAAGCGCTGCTCGCCCGTCACCACCCGGATGCGATCGAGCAGCGCCTCGTAATTGCCCAGCGGTTCTGCGCGCATCATGGCGCGCTGCAATTCGGGCACGCCTTCGGGGAGGTCGTGGGCCGAACGGTCGATCAGGGCATCGAACAGCGCTGGACGGCGGGCAAGATCGGCAGCCAGCGGCGGGGCAAGCGTGATGATCGCAAGCAACTGCTCCAGTAGGCCGGGCCGCGCCTCCAGCAAGCGGAACAGGTTAATCCCGCTCGGCAGGGCTTCCAGCAGTCGTTCCAGGCGAACGACCGCCCGCGAAGGTTCCGCAGACTGAGAAAGTGCATCGAGCAGCGCGGGCAGGATGCGGCGGAACGCACCTTGCGCATCGGTGCTGCGGAGCGACCGGTAGCGACCGTCGAACCACCCCGCGAATCGTTCCGCCAGATCGGCTTCATCCGCCAGAGCACTCGCAGCGACCAGCTCGCCCACCGGACGCGCATCCGCCGCGCCGGTTTCAGTCGATTGGAGCAAGCGATCGAACGCTTCGGCTACTACTGAGAGGTGCGGCTCCAGATCGGCCAGCAATGAGGTGCCGTCTTCGATGCCGTCCAGCCGCGCCAGCCGTTCCAGCGCGTCGCCATCGGGGATGGCGTGCGTTTGCCGGTCTTCCAGCATCTGGATACGGTGTTCGACCGTGCGCAGCCGGGTATAAGCGGTTGCAAGCTGTGTCGCGGTTTCCTCTTCCACCAGCCCCGCGCGGGCAAGCGCCATCAACGCCGCGCGCGTATCGCTTGTGCGCAGGCGCAAATCGCGCCCCCCATGAATCAGCTGGTGCGTCTGTGCGAAGAACTCGATCTCGCGAATGCCGCCACGACCACGCTTCAGGTCGAATCCGGGGCCGAGTTGCGGAGTGCCGCTATAGGCCTCGCGAATCCGCACGCGCAGCTGGGCGATCTCGTCGATCGCCCCGAAATCGACGCTCCGGCGCCACACGAATGGGCGAATGCTGGCGAGGAAGCGCTCTCCGCGTTCGACATCGCCCGCAGCCGATCGCGCCCGGATGAAGGCTGCCCGCTCCCACGCCAGGGCGGCGCTTTCGTAATGCGATGCCGCAGCATTTATCGATACGGCCAGCGGAGCGACCTCTGCCGCCGGACGCAGGCGCAGGTCGACGCGGAAGACGTATCCTTCCTCCGTATGGTCCGCCAGCAGGCGCAGGATATCACGTGCCATTCGCTGCGCGGTCTCCGCCGCACTGTGACGTTCCGTCGACGCGAGAACCTGCGGGTCGAACAGCAGGATCGGGTCGATATCCGAACTGTAGTTGAGCTCACTCGCTCCGTGCTTCCCCAATGCGAGCGCGAAGAACCCATCGACCGTGTCGGCATCGGTACGCGCACGGGCAGCCTCGTGGATTGCGCGATCCAGCGAGCGATCGGCAAAGGCAGACAGCCGCTCCATGACCTCGTCGAGCGTGAATACGTCGGCCAGATCGCCGATCGCCAGCGTCAGCGCCAGCGCCAAACGCTCCCGCCGCATGGCAACCGCCGGGCCCGCACCCTCGCCCGCCGCAGCACAATAGGCGAAAGCAGCCTCGGCATCGCCCGCAGCCAGCAATTCGGCGAGTTCGGGCAGCCGATCGAGCCCGCGCGCCAGGAACGGCGCGTTCTCTCGCGCGCGCACCATTGCATTGTGCCAATCGCCTGCCATGACAGCGCCCTGCCCGTCCGGCAGCCTGCGGGCAAGCGCTCGCTTGCTCTCCTGTTTCTGGTTTGCAAGAAGCGGAACCAATCGAAAATCCGGGAGATTTCCAAGCCATGAAACGCATTCTTGCCGTGGCCGCCCTTGCCTTCAGCCTTGCCGCCTGCGACGCCGCCGTGCTTTCGGGCAGTGGTGACGAAGCAGAGCTCGATATACCCGAGGTCGCCGATGGCGATATCTCGCAAGACACGATGGTCGACCTGACGCGCGAATTGTCGAGCGACGAATACGACGGTCGCATGCCGGGCACCGAAGGCGGCGAGATGACGGTCGAGCTGCTCAAGAAGCGGTTCGAAGAAGCCGGGCTCGAACCGGGCAATAACGGTTCGTGGACGCAGGATGTCCCGCTGGTCGAGATCACCGGGAGCGATTTCGCCCCGCTGTCGATCACCGGCGGCAAGTCCAACGGAATGGCGTTCGATTACGGCGACGACTGGGTTGGCGTGAGCTATCGCGAAGATGCGCAGACTAAACTCACCAACAGCGAACTCGTTTTCGTGGGCTACGGTATCAATGCGCCGGAGAAGGACTGGAACGACTACGAAGGCGTGGACATGAAGGGGAAGACCGCGGTCATCCTCGTCAATGATCCCGATTTCGGTACGGAATCGCTCGAAGGGCCGTTCGGCGGCAAGGCGATGACATATTATGGCCGGTGGACCTACAAATATGAGGAAGCGGCCCGACAGGGCGCCGCCGCCGCGCTCATCATCCACGAGACCGAGCCTGCTTCCTATGGGTGGAATGTGGTCGAGAGCAGCTGGTCGGGCCCGCAAGCCTATGCCCAGCGCGGCGATGACGCGCCCACACCGACGAAGATGAACGGCTGGATCCAGGATTCGGTGGCCGAGCAGATTTTCGAAGCTGCGGGGCAGGATCTTGCAGAGCTGAAGGACGCGGCGAAGAAGGAAGGGTTCAAACCCGTCTCGCTGGGCCTGAAGACCTCCACCAGCTTCACCAATGAAAGCCGCGAGTACGTTTCGCAGAACGTCATCGGTATCCTGCCGGGTGCCAAGCGGCCCGACGAATACGTGATCCACACCGCGCACTGGGACCACCTTGGCCGTTGCACCCCCGCCGATGATGGCGACGACATCTGCAACGGCGCGGTCGACAACGCGACGGGCACTGCCGCGCTGGTCGCGCTGGCCGAAGCCCACGCAAAGGCGGGCGCGGCGGATCGCAGCCTGGTCTTCCTGGCGGTCACTGCCGAAGAGCAGGGTCTGCTCGGCTCTTACTATTATGCCTCCAACCCCGTCTTCCCGCTCGCGCAGACGGTTGGCGGGGTGAACATGGATGCTTTCCTGATCGCAGGGCCCGCGCGCGATGTGACGGTTGTAGGGCCCGGCAAATCGCAGCTCGACGAATTCCTTGCTGCGGCGCTGGATGCCGATGGTCGGGTTGCTACCCCTAACCCCACACCCGAAGCAGGCTATTACTACCGTTCGGATCACTTTGCCTTCGCCAAGCAGGGCGTGCCGATGCTCTATATCGATGGCGGCGAAGACCTGATCGAGGGCGGCCGCGAAGCGGGCGAGGCCGTGTCCGCCGATTATCGCGAGAACCGCTATCACGGGCCGAAGGACGAATTCGACGAGGAGTGGGACTGGTCCGGCGTGATGGCCGACCTGCAGCTCTACTACCGTCTCGGGCGGATGATGGCGATGTCCTCCAGCTGGCCCAACTGGGTCGATGGCGACGAATTCCGCGGCATTCGCGACGAAAGCTGCGCGGCAACCAACAAGGGTTGCTGATCGCAAGGTAAGGCAGGCGCGCTATGAGCGAGGCAATGGTGCGGCTGCCGCCCGAATGGGCGCCGCAGGAGTGGCTGTGGATCGGCTTTCCGCACGATCCCGCCGAGTGGGGCGCGGCATTGCCGCAAGCCCAAGAGGAAATCGCCGGGTTTGCGAATGCTGTCGCGGAAAGCGGGCAGGAAGTGCGGCTGCTGGTACGCGATGCGGCAAACGAGAAGCGGGCGAAGGCGCTGGTTTCAGCCGCAGTCACCCTCGAACGGCGCGCATACGGCGATATCTGGCTGCGCGACACCGGCCCGATCATGGTCGAACGCAATGGCGCGCGAGCCGCCTGTCGTCCCGGCTTCAACGGTTGGGGCGGCAAGTATGTCATGCCGGGGGACAAGACTATCGGCCCCCAACTGGCGCGCGAGGCGGGAGTCCCACTCGACCGGCCCGACTGGGTGCTCGAAGGCGGCGCCATCGACACCAATGGCCAAGGCATGGTGCTCACGACCGAGCAATGCCTGCTAAACCCTAACCGCAATCCCGGCTTGAGCCGGGCGGACATAGAAGCACGGCTTGCCGGTGATCTCGGCCTGACCCGTGTGGTTTGGCTGGGTGACGGATTGCTCAACGATCATACCGATGGTCATATCGACAATCTTGCGCGGTTCGTTTCGAAGGATACTGTCGCGCTGGCTGAGCCAGCCGGAGCAAGCGATCCCAACGCGGCGGTCTATGTCGATGCGAGGGCACGACTGGAAGCCGCAGGCCTCTCCGTCGCGCCGATCCCCTCACCCGGCCTCGTTACGCGCCGCGACTGGGTGGAGCCCGCGAGCTACGCCAATTTCCTGATCGCCAACTCCATTGTCGCGGTGCCGACCTTCGGCGTGCCGCAGGACGCGGACGCGGTGGCTGCTATCGATGCGCTGTTCCCTACGCGCAGCGCAGTGGGCCTGCCGATGATGAGCGTGCTGGCGGGCGGCGGCGGTTTCCACTGCGCCAGCATGCAGATGCCAGTCTTCCGGTAGGGATTTCTTTACCTGCGCGGCGGAAACTGCCGCCATGTCCAAAGCGCTAGCCCGTGCCCGCCAGACCGATTCGCTCACCGTTGCGCGCACGATCATCGTGAGCAGCTGCGCTATCGCCCTGATCGTGGCCGAGCGCTTCCTGCCCTTCGCGTGAGCCCGCTCAGAGCAGCTTGACCAGCGCCGCCAACGCGGCCGCACCCAGCACCAGCCCGACGAAGATCCGCCACGTGCGGTCGGATACGCGACCGTCCGCCTTGCGCCCTAGCCATGTCCCGAAGATGACCACCGGCAGCAGCATCGCGCCGAGCAGCGCAAGCCGCCAGTGCATTTCGCCTATCGCAATCCCCGAACCGATCCCGATCATCGCGGCGAAGGTGAAGATCAGGATCATCGAGCTCTTGGCCATCTGCCGCGGGATCGCCCGCCCGACATAGTAGGGCACGACCGGTGGCCCGGGCATGCCCGCAAAGCCGGTCAGGAGGCCGCTGGCAGCGCCGGTGAGGCCTGTTGTCACCAGGCCGGGCTGCTCTGGCTCGCGTACGGGAAACAGCATGGCCGCAAAGGCGGAGAGTGCCACCAGCGCGATCAGCAGGCGGGCGAGGTCGGGCGGTGTTGCCGCGAGCAGCATCAGGCCGGGCAAGGTAGTCAGGAACACCAGGCCGATGATCGTCCACGCGCTTTTCTCTGCCTCGCGCAGCAGGCGCGGCAACTCGGTTCCGCCGATCAGCAGCGCGACGACGTTGGTGGTCAGCACCGCTTCCACCGGGCTGAGCGCGAGCGCGAGCACGGGGACGAGGATGATGGCCAAGCCGAACCCCGCCAGCCCGCGCACGAAGCTGGCAACCAGCCCCGTCGCCAGCGCGACGGCTAGCTGGAGAAGGGTGAAACCGGCGAACAGTTCCATTTTATCTCAGTTCGAACCTGGATGGCGGAAGTGTAACAATGGGTATGGACGACCTTCCCGATCCAAAGGCGAGCGTCCTATCTGTTCGAAGCCGAGAGCACGATAGAATGGTGCAGCATTGTCTGCCTGCTCGTTGGCGTCGGCGCGCGCATTGAGCTCGATCGCAAGGGCGTGCCGTACAAGCATCGTGCCGATGCCTTCCCCATGGCGATCAGGATCGACGAACAGCGCTTCGATCATCTCGCCATCCATCACCATGAAGCCGGTAGCCGTTCCTTCGCACTCGGCAATCCACATGGGAGATTGCGGCAGGAACTCCCTTACTTGCGCGTCGATTGCTGATCGATCTTCCGGCGCAAGGAAGCCATGCGTCGCGTCAACGGCGGCACGCCAGATGGCAACCACACGTGAGCCATCCTCAGGGCGACCTTTGCGAACGATCATCGCAGATCAGGCGGGGTGGCGGCGCCGGTGAGCATCATAATCGCCTCATCGAGGCTCATCACGCGCTGGTCCTTCTCGCCCAGCGTTCGCACTGCGACCGTGCCTTCCTCGGCCTCGCGCTTGCCCACCACAAGCAGGTGCGGGACCTTGGCCAGCGAGTGCTCGCGCACCTTGTAGTTGATCTTCTCGTTCCGCAGATCGCTGGTCACGCGGATGCCCGCTGCCTCCAGCTTCGCGACTGCTTCCTTCGCATAATCGTCCGCTTCGGAAACGATTGTGGCGACGACGGCCTGCACCGGAGCGAGCCATACGGGCAAGCGGCCCGCGAAATGTTCGATCAGGATACCGATGAAGCGCTCATAGGAACCGAAGATCGCGCGGTGGAGCATCACCGGGCGGTGCTTCTCGCCATCTTCGCCGATATAACTCGCATCGAGCCGCTCGGGCAGCACGCGGTCGCCCTGGATCGTACCGACCTGCCAGGTGCGTCCGATGGCATCGGTCAGATGCCATTCCAGCTTGGGCGCGTAGAACGCGCCTTCGCCGGGCAGTTCCTCCCAGCCGAACTCCTCGTTCATCATGCCGGCTTCGTCGACCGCATCGCGCAGTTCCTGCTCGGCGCGATCCCAGTCGGCATCCGAGCCGAGCCGCTTTTCTGGCCGCAGCGCCAGCTTGATCTCGTAGGTAAAGCCGAAGTCCTTGTAGACGCTGTCCGCCAGCTTGCAGAAGGCGCGGACCTCCTCGACCACCTGCGCCTCGGTGCAGAAGATGTGCGCATCGTCCTGCGTGAACTGGCGCACGCGCATCAGCCCGTGGAGCGCGCCGTGCGGCTCGTTGCGGTGGCAGCAACCCATCTCGCCCAGCCGGATTGGCAGGTCGCGATAGGAGGTGATGCCCTGCTTGAAGACGAGCACGTGCGCCGGGCAGTTCATCGGCTTCATTGCCATCCAGTCGGCATCGGGGGCGACCTTGGGTGCCGCCACGCCTTCTTCCGCTTCGACATCTGGCACGATGTCGGGCACCGCGAACATGTTCTCCGCGTACTTGCCCCAGTGGCCGGACTGCGCCCACTGGCGCACGTCCATCAGCTGCGGTGTCTTGATCTCGCGATAACCCGCACCGTCCATCTTGCGGCGCATATAGGCTTCCAACTCGCGCCAGATGCGATAGCCCTTGGGGTGCCAGAAGACCGAACCGTGCGCCTCTTCCTGCAAGTGGAACAGGTCCATCTCGCGGCCCAGCTTGCGGTGATCGCGCTTGGCCGCCTCTTCCAGCCGCAACAGGTGCGCGTTGAGCTGCTTCTTGTTGAGCCAGCCGGTGCCGTAGATACGCGTCAGCTGCGCATTCTTCTGGTCGCCGCGCCAGTAAGCACCCGCCACGCGCATGAGCTTGAACGCCTGCGGGTCGAGCTTGCCGGTGGAGGCAAGGTGCGGTCCGCGACACATGTCGAGCCAGTCCTCACCGCTCCAGTAGACCGTCAGCTCTTCATTCTCGGGCAGTTCGCGCGCCCATTCGGCCTTGAAGGTCTCGCCCTCGGCTTCCCACTTGTCGATCAGCTGCTGGCGGCTCCAGACCTCGCGCTTGAGCGGTTTGTCCGCCCTGATTATCCGCCGCATCTCTTCCTCGATTGCGGGCAGGTCGTCCATGCTGAAGGGGTCGCGGCTGTCGGGCGCCTTCACATCGTAGTAAAAGCCGTCGTCGGTCGCCGGACCGAAGGTGATCTGCGTGCCGGGCCACAGGCTCTGCACCGCTTCCGCCAGCACATGCGCGAAATCGTGGCGCGCGAGTTCCAGCGCATCTTCCTCGTCGCGCGAGGTGACCAGCGCCAGTTCGCTGTCGCATTCGAAGGGGCGGTTTATATCGCGCAGCTCTCCGTTCACGCGCGCGGCGAGCGCGGCCTTGGCGAGGCCGGGGCCGATCGCGGCGGCGACATCGGCCGGGCTCGATCCCGGTTCCATCTCGCGCACCGATCCATCGGGCAGGCTGATCTTGAGCAATTCGGTCATGGGCTCGAAATTCCGTAAGCGTAAATCTGACAGGGGCTATGCCTTCGGGGCGCTTCCCTAGGCAAGTGGGCCGAGGCCGCAAGCGTTTCTGACCAGCGCGAGGTCTTCTTCGACCATGCTATCTGCCTTCCCGGCCAGGTTGGCTTCGACAAATTCGGCCAGCGCGCGGGCATCGGCAAGGGCGTTGTGAGGTACCTCGCTGGCGCTCGCAGTGTCGAAGCCGGGCAGGTGCAACAGCAGGCAGGCATACTGGAAAGGGTCGTTCCGCTTGCCGTGTCCGCGCAGCAGCATGGTGTTGAAATGCACCAGATCCTCGGGCCAGTCGGCAATGAGGACATGCGGACCGGAATCCTTGCGCAGGAACTTCTGCAGCTTCTTGACCGCGCGCATGCGGTCGACCGGCTCCTGATCGAAGTGCGGCACAACGTGCTCGCTCACCCATGGCACGATCAACTCGTGCGCGTGGAGCACCTCGTAGAAGGACGCTCCATCCTCGCGCACCAGCGCCATGCTGAGCAGCTGCCCGCCGGTGCCGTTGAATTCGGTGTCTATGTAGTAGCGCATTCCTGCTTTCCCGTTGCGCCGCCAGACTGGTGCAGGTTCGGGGAAGCCGGCGCATCGCCACCCGAACCCGGGTGGCGACGATCGCGTGTCAGGACACGACCATCCGCCCCCGGTTTCCCGAGGTCGTGGTGGACGTAGTCGTGGCGATGCTGTGAGCCATGCGGCGAATATAGGCCCCAAACCCGCAAGGTCCAGTGAGATATGTGACAAGGGCGCTTTCACTTATGGAAAGGGTAGTTGACAACGTCCCAAGGATGTGACAAGTGTGCTTTCCATAGAAGAAAGGAAGCTTGTCACATGCCCAAAATCTCTCCCTACATCTGGGGCTCGGTGGTCATCTCGGTCGCCCTGCTCAACATCGTCGATATGCTGCCCGACTGGGCGACATTCGCCGCGATCCTCACCCTGCCCTTCATGGCGGCCAGCAATGGCGCACGCTGCCGGAGGGCCAAGTCGTGAACCGCGCGGCTACGCAATCCGGCCGCCCCGGCCTGTGGGGCGGTCTGATGATCGGTACGGCGGCGGCGATCCTTGGCCTGAAATCGGCCGGGGCGATCAACTCGACCACCTCGCTGCTGCTGGCACTGGTCCCGCTCGCGCTGATGTTCGTCTTCGTGCGCTCTTCCATGCGCGCGCGCTCCGGTACGTGTTCGTCCAACGCAAGCCGGGCGGCAAAACGCTACACGCTCGGCATCCTGGCGACCTCGATCGCCTACATGCTGGGCCTTGGGATCGCGATCTGGACGTGGCGCAATCTCGATCCGTCGGTCGGCCTGACGTGGTTCCTCGCGATGCTGCCGATCGTCCCGATCTTCGGAATGATCTACGTCATGGGCCGCTACATCGTCGAAGAGCAGGACGAGTACCAGCGCCACCGTGCGATCATGGCATCGCTGGTCGGGCTGGGCTTCGTGCTCGCCATCGGCAGCTTCTGGGGATTCCTGGAGACTTTCGAACTGGTGCCGCATGTCCCTGGCTGGTGGTCGGTGCCCATCTGGGCGGTTGGCATGGGCGTGGGGCAGGCCATGCAGAGCATGGGTCTGCGCGGCGGACAGTCCGATGAAGAATAGGCTCAAGGTCCTGCGCGCCGAGCGCAACTGGAGCCAGCAGGCCCTTGCCGACGAACTGGGCGTCAGCCGCCAGAGCGTCAATGCGATCGAGACCGGCCGCTACGACCCCTCGCTCCCCCTCGCCTTCCAGATCGCCGAGGTCTTCGGCCTCGCGATCGAGGACATCTTCTCTCGCGAACAGGATTGATCCCATGAAAACCCTGCTTGTCACTGCCGCAGCGCTCGCCGCCATAACCACTCCCATTGCCGCTCTCGCCCTCAACGAAGCCCAACCTGCTGCCGTTGCCCATACCCAGGCACCTGCACGCTTCAGCGTCGAGATGGTGGGCGAGGGCTCGCACGATGCGATCCTGATCCCCGGCCTGCTCTCTCCGCGCAGCGTGTGGGACGGTCAGATCGAGACGCTGACCAGGGCAGGCTACCGGGTCCACCTGGTGCAGGTGAACGGCTTCGGCGGCACTGACGCTGGCGCGAACAGCGAAGGCCCGGTGCTGCCCCACCTCGTGCACGGGATCGCAGCCTATATCGAGGCCAACGGGCTGACCGATGCAAAGGTGATCGGCCACTCGATGGGCGGGTTCACCGCACTCAACCTCGCGCTCGACCGGCCCGAACTCGTCGACGAGATCATGATCGTCGATTCGCTGCCCTTCTTCTCCGTCCTGATGGGAATGGAGACGATCGAAGCGGCCAGGCCCCAGGCGGCCCAGATGCGCTCCATGATGGTTGCGCAGGCCGCGATGGACCTGCCGCCGCCCGATTGCGACGCGCCCTCCATGCAGGCGCAGGGCATGGCCAAGACCCCGGAAGCGCAGTGCAAGGTCGACCAGTACAGCGCCAGTGCCGACCTGAGAGTGGGCGGCAACCTGATGTACGACATCATGACGACCGACCTGCGCCCGCGCCTGGGCGATCTCAAGGTGCCGGTGACGATGCTTTACCCGGTCGATCCGCCTGCCGTTACCGCACAGATGGCGAAGGGCATCTACCCGGTCCAGTATGCCGACGCGCCCGATGTCACCTTCGTGCCCGTCCAGGGCGCGCGGCACTTCATCATGCTCGACCAGCCGGACGCGATGAACGCCGCGCTTGGCGCCTTCCTGACCGACTAGGACCTACCCCGTGGCGAGCGCGCCCGAACCCAGCGCGCTCGCCATCGTGTGAGTCCCGGCCAGCGCTGGGCTGCGCTGACGAATCCCCGAAACGAAACGCCACTCGCAGCTTGCGGCCGAGGGCGTGAGTTCGAGCGCCATGTAGCCTCGCTGCGAGGTATCCGCCCATTGCAGCTGCGGATTGGCATCGACCAGTGCGCGCTCCAGCAGGGCTGGCGGCACCTGCGAGAGGTAGCTTTCGAAACCCGGCGAGGTGACCGAGCACACGCCGAACTCGACACCCACATTTGCGCCATCCTGCGCAAGGTCGAATGCCCAGCCATTATGCGTATCGCCTGCGAGCGCGATCAGGTTGGCATTGGCGGCAAGCGCGGCATCGAACACCCGCTTACGCGCGGCAGGATAGCCGTCCCACGCATCCATGTTGAACGGAATGCCGACCGACGAGGCCATGGCGCTTGCCGTCAGTCGCTGGCGCAGTGCCTCCGGCGTGTTCGCGGGCAAGGCACCCGCCAGCGCGGTGGGCGTGTTGAGGTTACCCATCAGCACCTGCTGGACCAGCACCTGCCAGCGCGTTCCGCCGCGCGTCGAAGCCTTGAGCCCATCGGCAAGCCATGCTTCCTGCGCCGCGCCCATCAGCTGGCGCGAGGGATCGGCCCAAGCGCCATCACGGAAGGCAGCGAGCGCGGCCATCATCTCGTCCGGAGTGGATTTGCCCGCCAGCACTGTCGCAATATCGAGCTGCTCCGATCGCGCGGTCAGCCGTGTTTCGAGCCGGAACAGCGTGGCGAGGTCACCCACCTGGTACGCCTTCCACGGGTCGTCCGACACCGGCAGCCATTCGCGGTAAGCGCGCAGCGAGGCCCGTGTGCGTGCATCCCACGTGCCTTCTGTTTCGGGCTGGTGGTTCTCCGCGCCGCCCTGCCAGCTGTCATTCGCAGTCTCGTGATCGTCGGGAATGAGGATCATGGGATAGAGCTGGGTCAGGCGCTGCAGGTCCGGGTCCGACCGGTAGGTGGCATGGCGCGCCCGATAATCGGCCAATTGCACGATTTCGCTTTGCGGATGCAGCACCCGGCCCGGTGCGATGCCGTCGATATCGGGATAGGTACCGACACCATGCTCGTAGTAATAGTCGCCCAAGTGCAGCAACAGGTCGAGATCGTTCGCCTCCGCCGCGTGCGCATAGGCGTTGAAATAGCCCCAATTGTAGTTCGAGCATGAGAACACGCCCATCCGAAACCGGCTGGTCGGCCCCTGCGGCAGCGTGCGCGTACGGCCAATGACGGAGTTCGTGCCATCGGGAGCCATGAACCGGTAATAGTACCAGGTATGGGGTTCGAGCCCGGCGACCTCGGCCTTCACGCACCAGTCCCGTTCGGGCGAGGCGATCGTCTCGCCTTCTGCCACCACGCGGGTGAATTCGGCGCTGTCGCTCATCTGCCAAGCCAGCTTCGCCTCGCTGGCGGCGACATAGCGCGTCCACAGCAAAATGCCGTCATGGCTCGGTTCGCCGCTCGCGACGCCGTGGGTGAAGCCCTTCGCGCCGATTTGCGCCGACAGGGGCATGGCCGCAAGCCCTGCCCCCAATGCGCCCCCGGCCAGCAGCGTTCGCCGATCGAGACTGAGCGCAGAGCGGTTGCGGGTTTCGGTGGCGGGCGGCGGCGCGAGGAGGTTCGACATAGCCAATGCCTATACCGTGTCCGTGAAAGAACTGCGACGCTGCAAATCACACGATCCCTGACACACCTGACACAGTATTATGGAGCGAAAAAGCGACCTCCCGCAAAACCCACCGAAAACGGCAGAAGTGCAGGCGCGCGAAGAGGTCATGGCGATCATCCCGCATGGCATAGCGTGTGGGCGAGAAGTAGGAAAATCGCACGCCCGTGGACTTGGCTTGCCGCGCAACCTAACCCTTCTCGCGATGACCGATTATTTCGCAATGCCCGACGGACGCCGGATCGCCTTTCGCCACGCTGCGAAGGCCGACGGAGCGACGACAATCGTGTTCCTGCCCGGTTACATGTCCGACATGGCCGGATCGAAAGCGACCGCGCTGTTCGACTGGGCGCAGGATAACGGGCGCGCCTGCCTGCTACTCGACTATTCGGGCTGCGGAGAATCCGATGGCGAGTTCGCCGATGGCACGCTGTCGCGCTGGCGGGACGAAGTGCTCGCGCTGATCGAAGCGAAGGTCGATGGTCCCGTGCTTCTGATCGGATCGTCGATGGGCGGCTGGCTGATGCTGCTGGTCGCGCTGGAGCTGGGGAGCAGGCTGGCCGGGATGATCGGCATCGCCAGCGCTCCCGATTTTACGGACTGGGGCTATACGCCTGAGCAAAAGGCCGTGCTCGGGCGCGGGGAAACGCTGTTCGAAGACAATCCCTACGGGCCGGAGCCCACGCCGACGCACGCCGCTTTCTGGGCCGATGCGCAGGAAAACCGGCTGCTCGGCTCCCCCATCGCCATAGGCTGCCCGGTCACCCTGCTGCACGGGCAGGCGGATGCGGACGTGCCGTGGAACATCAGCATGCGGCTGGGCGAAAGCCTCGTCTCGCCGAACGTGCTGATCCAGTTGACGAAAGACGGCGATCACCGTCTTTCGCGCCCGGAAGACATCGAACGGCTGCTCGCCGCCGTGGTGGCGCTGCAACCCGTCTCATGATCGGTGCCGTCATCCTTGCAGCGGCCTGCGCGACCTTCTAACGGCGCGGGGTAACGAGGCGTTGCCGTAACGGCGCCGAAGGGAGACAGGATCTATATGGCAGGCGGCCAAAATCAGTCCGAAGCCGAATTGCTCGCACAGCTGACCACGCGCATCCGCGAGTCGCTGCTTCCGGTCGACCAGCCCTTCGACAAGGGCGAACTGGAAGACGCTGCCTCGCTGGTCCTCGATACCGCCAGTCACCGGCCCGATGGCGAGCCGAGGATCGCGATCCGGGAAAGCGATACTGGCCGCCGCAAGCTGCGGATCGCACTGATCAACGAGGACATGCCGTTCCTGGTCGATTCGGTGTCGGCCCAGATCGCCGATTTCGGACTTGCTATCGATCGCCTCGTCCACCCGGTCGTGCGCGTCGTGCGCGACGACGAGGGCCAGTTGAAGGGCCTGCCGGGGAAAGACAGCGACGCGGCCCGCGAGTCGATGATCTATCTCGAAACCGAGCATGCAGAACCCGCTGCTCGCGATGAGCTGGAGCAGGAACTGCGCACGACCTTGGCCGACGTGCGCATGGCGGTGACCGACTGGCCTGCGATGCGCAGGGCGATGCAGGCCGATGGCCATGCGCTGGCCGACAAGGAAGGGGCAGCCCTGCTCGAATGGCTGAGCGGCGGCATGCTGACGCAGCTGGGCCATCTCGTGCGTCACCGCGATGGCACCGAAGAGAACGCGCTGGGCATCTGCCGGTCGAGCGCGCGCCAGATTCTGGCCGAGCAATCCTACGATCGCGCCTTTGCGTGGTTCGACAATCCCGAAAACGCGCACGCGCGCATGCCCCTGATCGTCAAGGCCAACCGCGTTTCCAACGTCCACCGGCGCGTCCCGCTCGACCTGTTCCTCGTCCCCCGCAAGGACGAGGCGGGGAACACCGTGGCCATCTCGGTCCACGCAGGCATCTGGACCAGTGCCGCGCTCGCCACCGATCCTTATGCCGTGCCGCGCCTGCGGCGCCAGCTGACCGAACTGATGGACGAACTGGATTTCGATCCCAACGGGCACGCGGGCAAGGCGCTGGTCCACGCGCTCACCGCGCTGCCGCACGATCTGGTGATCGGTTTCCGCGACGAAGACGTGCGTCGGGTCGCGACCACAACGATGAGCCTGACCGACCGGCCGCGCCCGCGCCTTGCGCTGGTCGAAGCGCCGCTAGCGCGGCACCTGTTCGCCTTCGTCTGGCTGCCGCGCGATACCATGTCGACCGAAGTGCGCCGCCAGATCCAGGGGCTGCTGGAAGAAAGCACCGGCTCGACCCTGCTCGACTGGAGCCTCGAGATCGAAGGCGGGGCGCTCGCCCTGCTGCGCTTCGTGCTGGATTTTCGCGAAAGCCGCACCCGCTATAGCGAGGAAGACCTGGAAACCCGCGTGCAGGAAATGCTGCGCGTGTGGCACGAGGCGGTCGAGACAGAGCTTGGCAAGCAGGTCGATGCGGACCTCGCCTCCACGCTGGCGCGTCGCTATGCCGACAATTTCCCGGCCTTTTACCGCGCATCGAACGGTGCGGGCGAGGCATCGCTCGACATCCTGCGGATGCGCGAACTCGCCAGCCATTCGCACGACGGGGATGCGGAGCGCGCTCAGCGGGATGTACGCCTGCGGCATACCGAGTCCGAGCATGGCGGCAACCTGCGGCTGAAGATCTACCAGCACGAGGGCAACCTCGCACTGTCCGAAGCGGTGCCCGCGCTGGAGAATTTCGGTCTCAAGACGATCAGTGAAATCCCCGCGCCGCTGGCCGAGGGCACGCTCGGCACGATCCACGATTTCCATTGCGACCTTGGCCCAGGGGTGGAACCGGAGGACCTGCTGGAACGCGCGCCCGAGATCGAGAGCGCGATTGCAGGCGTGCTGAACGGGCATGCCGAGGATGACAGTTTCAACCGGCTGGTGCTGCAGGTGGGGCTCGACGCGCGCGAGGCGGAGTGGCTGCGCTCGATCTATCGCTACCTGCGCCAGACCGGGATGGGCTTCACCATCTACACCGTGGTCGATGCGCTGGCCCGCGCGCCGCAGGTGACCCGCGGGTTGATCGACCTGTTCGTGGCGCGGCACGATCCCGCCTTCGAGGGCGACCGGGACCGGGCAGAGCAAGACGCGCAGGATGCGATCAAGAACGGGCTGCAGCAGGTCGCCGCGATCAACGACGACCGGCTGCTGCGGCTCTATCGCAGCGTCATCGAGGCGATGTTGCGCACCAACGCCTTCGCCCTGAATCCCGACATTGCGCTGTCGTACAAGTTCGAGTCCTCGCTGGTTCCCGGCCTGCCCAAGCCGATCCCGTTCCGCGAGATCTTCGTCTATTCGCGGCGGGTGGAAGGCATCCACCTGCGCTCCGGCCCGGTCGCGCGCGGCGGCCTGCGCTGGTCCGACCGGCGCGACGACTTTCGCACCGAAGTGCTCGGCCTGATGAAGGCGCAGCGCGTCAAGAACGCCGTCATCGTGCCGACCGGCGCCAAGGGCGGCTTCTATCCCAAGCAGTTGCCCGATCCCGCGCTGGACCGCGATGCATGGTTTGCCGAAGGCAAGGCGAGCTACCAGGTCTTCATCCGCAGCCTGCTGTCGATCACCGACAACATCGTGGACGACAACGTGGTCCACCCCGAAGGCGTGCGCATCCTCGACAACCCGGATCCCTATTTCGTGGTTGCCGCGGACAAGGGCACGGCCAGCTTCTCCGACGTGGCCAACGCCATTGCCGAGAGCGAGGACTTCTGGCTCGACGATGCCTTCGCCAGCGGCGGCAGCAATGGCTACGACCACAAGGCCATGGGCATCACCGCGCGCGGCGCGTGGGTGTCCGTCCAGCGGCACTTCCGCGAAATGGGCGTGGACGTGCAGACCCAGCCGACCAAGGTGGTGGGCTGCGGCGACATGTCGGGCGACGTGTTCGGCAACGGCATGCTGCTGTCCAAGGCGATCAGGCTGGTCGCCGCGTTCGACCACCGGCACATCTTCATCGATCCCGATCCCGATCCGGCGAAAAGCTGGGAGGAGCGCAAGCGCCTGTTCGACCTGCCGCGTTCGAGCTGGGACGATTACGACAAGAAGCTCATTTCGAAGGGTGGCGGGGTTTTCCCGCGCACCGAAAAATCCATCTCGCTGTCCAAGGAAGCGCGCAATGCGCTGGGCTTTGACCAGGACACCGTCGATCCCGAAACGCTCATCTCGGCCGTGCTCAAGGCCCCGGCCGACCTGCTGTGGTTCGGCGGTATCGGCACCTATGTGAAGGCCGAGCGGGAGAATAATATCCAGGTCGGCGATCCCGCTAACGACGCGCTGCGCGTCAATGGCGAGGACTTGCGCGTCAAGGTAATCGGCGAAGGCGCCAATCTGGGCCTGACACAGGCCGGACGGATCGAGTTCGCCCTTAATGGCGGGCGGCTCAACACCGATTTCATCGACAACTCGGCAGGTGTCGACTGCTCGGACAACGAGGTCAATATCAAGATCGCGCTGGCCGCAGCCCGGCGAGGCGACCTGCTGACCGAGGAAGAGCGCAACACGCTCCTCGCCTCGATGACGGACGAAGTCGCCGAGATCGTGCTGGAAGATAACCGGCTGCAGGCGCTCGCCATCTCCATTGCCGAGCAGGGCGGCGATGCGGCCACCGCATCGACCGTCCGCCTGATCGAGACGCTGGAAGAAGCAGGCATGCTCGATCGGCGAACCGAAGGGATCGGCGACAACGAGACCTTCACGCGCCGCGCGGGCGAAGGCATCGGGCTGACCCGGCCCGAACTGGCCGTGCTGCTTTCGAGCAGCAAGCTGACCTTGCAGGATGCCATCGAGGCAAGCGGGCTGACGCGCGACCCGACGCTGGAAAGCACGCTGTTCCACTATTTCCCGGCTCCGCTGCGCGAGAAATATGCCGAACAGATCGAGCAGCACCGCCTTCGCAACGAGATCATCGCGACCGATCTGGCCAACCGGATCGTCAACCGGATGGGCATGGTCCACCCGTTCGAACTGGCCGAAGAGGAAGGCGTGGGCCTACACGAAGTGGCCAGTGCCTTTGTCGCGGCAGACCGCCTGCTCGACATCCAGAATATCTGGAACGAGCTGGATGCCAGCGAGATGCCCGAGAAGATCAGGCTGAAACTGTTCGACCGGGTGGCCACCGCGATGCGCATCCAGATGGCCGATGCGATCCGCGTTTGCGGCAGCACGCCGCCGAGCGAAATCGTCGCCGAACTGCGTCCCGCGCTCGACGCCCTGAAAGAGAGCACGGTCGATCTGCTGGGCTCCGAAACGCGGCAGCGTTCCGCCCGCATGCGTGCCGAGTTCGCCAAGGCAGGCGCCCCGGCAGACATCGCCGCACAGGTCGCGCACCTGTTCGATCTGGATGGCGGGATCGGCATTGCCAGCCTCTCCAGCGATCTCGCGATCGAACCGCGCAGCATGGCAAAGGCATTCACCGACTTGGGCAGCAAGCTGGGGCTCGACTGGGCGCAGGGCACGGCAGCGCTGATGTCCCCCTCCGATGTCTGGGATCGCCTGCTGGTCGCCGGGCTCGCCCGCGATTTCCAGCAGATGCGGCTCGTATTCCTGCGCCGTGTATGCGAGCAGGGCGGCGGATCGTGCGAGCCTTGCGCCAAGGTCGGCGAGTGGGTTGCGGCGCACGAACCGGCTGTGAAGCAGTTCCGCGCAATGGTCCGCCGGGCGCAGGCGCAGAACCCCGTCTCACCCGCCACGCTGGCGCAGATCGCCAGCCAGGCGCGCAACCTGCTTGCGCGATAGGGAAATCGCGATGAGGCCTGGCCAATGAGTTTTGCTGATGTCCTGATCGTGGGGGGTGGCCACGGCGGCGCGCAGGCTGCGCTGGCGCTGAGGCAACGCGGCTTCGAAGGCCGGATCGTGATCGCCACGCGCGAGGGATACCAGCCTTACGAGCGCCCGCCGCTTTCCAAGGATTACCTCGCCGGAGCGCGGCCGCTGGAGAAAATGTACATCCGGCCCGAAAGCTTCTGGTCGGATCGCAAGGTCGAAATTCGCACCCGCACCCCGGTGGTGGCGATCGCGCCGCAACTGCGCAGCGCCGAGCTGAGCGATGGCAGCCGGATCGATTACCACTCGCTGATCTGGGCGGCAGGCGGCGACCCGCGCAGGCTCCCCTGTTCCGGGGCGGACCTGAACGGTGTCCACTCGATCCGCACGCTGGGCGATGTCGACCGCATACGCGCGCAGCTGGACGGCGGGGTGAAGCGGGTCGCGGTGATCGGCGGCGGATATATCGGGCTGGAGGCCGCGGCCGTGTTCCGCTCACTCGGCCTGCCGGTTACCGTCATCGAACGGCTCGACCGGGTCTTGAGCAGGGTCACAGGAGAGGCCCTGTCCGGCTTTTACGAAGCGGAACATCGCAGGCAGGGTGTCGATCTGTTGCTGGGCCATGAGGTCGACGCGCTGCTGGGCGATGAAGACGGGCAGGTTCGCGCCGTATCGCTCGCCGATGGCGGCGAGATCGAGGCCGATCTGGTGATCGTGGGCATCGGCATCGTGCCGGCGGTCGGCCCGCTGCTGGCAGCAGGCGCGGCGGGCACCAACGGGGTCGACGTGGACGAGCTGTGCCGCACCAGCCTCGACGATACCTATGCGATCGGCGACTGCGCGGCGCATGCCAACCCTTATGCCGACAATGCCGTGATTCGGCTGGAATCGGTGCAGAACGCAACCGACATGGCCAACACGGTCGCCAAGCACATCACCGGTGAGCGCGAGCCCTACAATACGATCCCCTGGTTCTGGTCGAACCAGTACGACCTGCGCCTGCAAACGGTCGGCTTCTCGACCGAGGATGACGAGGTTGTCGTTAGAGGCGATCCGGACAGCCGCAGCTTCTCCATCGTATACCTGCGCGAAGGACGCGTGGCGGCGCTCGACTGCGTCAACATGACCCGCGACTATGCGCAGGGACGGCGGCTGATCGAGGCGCGCAGCGAGCCCGACCGCGACGCGCTTGCCGATCCGGAAGTGGCGCTGAAGAGTTTGCTGTGACCCCGCTCCGTTCGTGTCGAGCGAAGTCGAGACACGTTGGCGCGACGCATCTCGACTTCGCTCGATGCGAACGGTCCTAGATAAGTCTTGAGCGCGCCCATGCAGCAGCCTCGGCTACCACCGGATCGGGGTCGGCAAGCAAGGGCTCGACCCGCGCCAGCAACCCCGCCTCGCCGCTATTGCCCGCCGCGATCAGGCAATTGCGGACGAACCTGTTGCGTCCGATCCGCTTGATCGGGGACTTGCTGAACAATGCACGAAAGCTCGCATCGTCGAGCTGCAGGAAATCGGCCAGCCGCGGCCGCGCCAGCTCGGCACGTGGCAGGAAGGCGCGGTTTGCCGCTGCACTGGCGGCAAACTTGTTCCACGGGCACACGGCAAGGCAATCGTCGCACCCGTAAATCCGGTTGCCGATGGCCTCGCGGAATTCTTCCGGGATCGGCCCGTCATGCTCGATCGTGAGATAGGAGATGCAGCGCCGCGCATCGAGGCGGTAGGCCTGCGGGAAGGCATTGGTGGGGCACGCATCCTGGCACGCGCGGCACGATCCGCAGCGGTCTTCGTGCGGGCCGTCGGGCACGAAGGGCAACGTGGTGTACACCGCGCCGAGGAACAGCCAGCTGCCATGCTCCATGCTCACGAGGTTGGTGTGCTTGCCCTGCCAGCCGAGGCCTGCGCGCTCCGCCAGAGGCTTTTCCATGACCGGCGCAGTGTCGACGAACAGCTTCAACCGCGTCTCGCCCAGCCCGCGCTTTTCCGCCTCAGCCACCAACCAGCGGGCGAGAGCCTTGAGCGCCTTTTTCAGCTTGTCGTGATAATCCTCGCCCTGCGCGTAAACCGATATGCGCGCGCGATCGGCAGGCTCGGCCGCGTCCAGCGGATCGTGCGCGGGAGCATAACTCGCCCCCAGCGCGATCACGCTGCGCGCCTCGGGCCACATGGACTGTGGGCCGCTGCGCACCGCAGGATCGCGCTCTATCCACCCCATCGTGCCATGGTATCCCGCCTCCAGCCATGCGGTCAGCCGCTCGGCCATGCGCGGATCGTCGGCAGCATCGGCAAAGCCCACGCTGGCAAAACCGAGTTCGCGTGCCCGCTCGACGAGATCGCTTTGCAGTTGGTCGATTTCACCCGCAACGCTCATGCTCGGGCTTGCTCCTTCGCGCGGGCCACGGCACCCTCGTGCACCGATGACCGACCTGCTAGACCAAGCGCCGCATGGCGACAAATCGGGCGACACTTCAGTCGCTTCCACCGAACTGGCAATCGAGGCGCGCGGCCTCGTGAAACGCTTCGGCGATACGCTGGCGGTGAACGGGGTCGACCTCTCCGTTCCGCGCGGCGCGATCTACGGTATCCTAGGCCCCAATGGCGCGGGCAAGACCACGACCTTGCGCATGATTCTGGGCATTATCGACCCGGACGAGGGCGTGCGCCGCATCTTCGGCGAAGATCGCCCGCAACGGATCGCGCGGCGGATCGGCTACCTGCCCGAAGAGCGCGGGCTGTACCCGGCGATGAAGGCGACCGACGCGATTGCCTTCATGGGCAGCTTGCGCGGATTGTCGCAGGCGGAAGGGCGCATGCGCGGCGCACAGCTGATGGAAGAATACGGGCTGGGCCACGCGGTCGACAAGAAGATCAAGGAACTCTCCAAGGGCATGGCGCAGACCGTGCAGCTGCTCGGCACGCTGGTGCACAAGCCCGACCTGGTGATCCTGGACGAGCCCTTTTCGGGCCTCGACGCGATCAACCAGGGCAAGTTGGAAGGCCTTATCCGGCAGCTGGCGGCGGAGGGCACGACAGTGATCTTCTCCACCCACGTGATCCACCATGCAGAACGCCTGTGCAGCGATGTCGCGATCATTGCGGGCGGGCAGGTGCCCTATGCCGGATCGGTGGAGGTCGCACGCGACCGGCTGCCGCCGCAGGTGCGGCTGGAGACGGAGAACGAGGACGGCCCGTGGCGCGATGCGCTGCCCGTTAGCGCGCACCGGGATGGCGCGGCGTGGGTGTTCGAAGTGCCCGATACGGGAATCGAGCCGCTTCTGCGCTCTCTGATCGAAGGCCATGCCGGCATCCGCTCGCTCTCGATCGAGCGCGCGGGGCTGCACGATGCCTTCGTCCAGATCGCGGGCGAGGCAGCAGCCAAAGCGATGGAAAGCGATGAAGGGGAGATCGCCTAATGAGCCGGTCCGCACGTCTTTCGCTCTGGAATGCCGCCTTCGTCATCGCGCGGCGCGATTTCACCGCCATCGTGTTCAGCAAGGTCTTCCTGCTGTTCCTGATCGGCCCGCTGTTCTTCCTCGCGATCTCGGCCGGGGGAGGGATGATCGGGGGAATGGCTGCCAGCGGCATCAACAACCCCGCGCTGGGCATTGCCATGTCCGCGCAGGACAATGCCGCCGTGAAGCAGGCGAACGAAGCGCTGGATCCCTTGGTCGGCATGCCCGATATTCTGCTGATCGAAGAAGCCTCCCGCGACGATCCGGCTGCCCTGCTCGACGACGAAGACCGCAACCTGTTCGCCGTCCTCACCGGCACGCTCGACAATCCGTTGCTGACCGGCCCGAAAGAGGATGTCGAGCGGTGGGAAGGCGAGATCGCCATGATGGTCGGCGCCGCCCGGGGCGAAGCGATCCCGCAGGCTGGCATTCGGACGAGCATCACAGACGGTGGCATCATCAACCGGCAGACCGCCCGCGATGCGACGGCGCGTGCCGGCATCCTCGTATTGTTCATGCTGACCATGTTTCTCGCAGGCATGATCCTCTCCAACCTCGTGGAGGAGAAGGGCAACAAGATCATCGAAATCCTCGCCGCCGCGATCCCGATGGATGCGGTGTTCGTAGGCAAGCTGTTCGCGATGCTCGGCGTCAGCCTGGTCGGGCTGACCGTGTGGGGCACGGCCGCAGGCGCGATCCTGTACTTTGGCGCGAGCGCGCTGCCACCGATCCCGCCACCTGCGGTCGGCTGGCCGATGTTCTTCGCGCTGTTCGTGACCTATTTCTCGATGTCCTACCTGTTGATCGGATCGGTGTTCATCACCATCGGGTCCATGGCCCCCACCGTGCGCGAAGTGCAGACGATCAGCCTGCCCGCCACCATCCTGAACCTGGGCATCTTTTTCCTGGCGATGTACGCGCTGTCCAAACCCGGTTCGCCGCTGGAAGTGGCAGCGGCCATCTTCCCGCTGTCGAGCCCCTATATGATGCTGGCGCGTGCAGCGCAGGACGGGGTGCTCTGGTGGCATCTCGCCGCGCTGGCATGGCAGGTGCTGTGGGTGGCGATCTTCGTGAAGGTCGGCGCAACGCTGTTCCGCCGCACGGTGCTCAAATCGGGTGGTGCGGGTCGGGTGAGAGATACGGAGCGCAAGGGCCTGCTTGCCATGCTCGGTCTGGCAAAGCTCGGCATACTGTCCAATCGGTCCTGATTGCGAACCTATCTTGACTTGATGGGCCCAACCGGCAGGATGGCACCCAATCGGAGATGTGCCGAACACAGGCGCGCCCGGTAAGGAGAGAACCGCCATGGCCACTGCCGCCGCCCACACGCAAACGCTCCCGCCCGAGGCCGCGCGCGCCCACCCGTGGAAGCGTTCCCCCAGCGCGCACGAGGCGCTGGAAGCGCATTATTCCGCCAACCCGGACACCCGCCCCCACCATCCGCACAAATGGGATACCAGCCGCAGCGATATCTATTACCCCAACACCTGGGAGCCGATCTTCAAGGAGATGCGCGCCGCAGGGCCGGTCCACCACATTCCCGAAAGCCCTTTCGGCCCTTACTGGTCGGTCGTCGGGCACAAGGCCATCCAGCATACCGAAGCCCTGCCGGAGATTTTCTCCTCAAGCTGGGAATATGGTGGCATCACGATCCTCGACCGGCTGGACGATATCCCGCCCGAAGAGCGTCTCGAACTGCCGATGTTCATCGCGATGGACCGGCCCAAGCATACCGGCCAGCGAAAGACGGTGGCACCCGCGTTCACGCCTGCCGAGATGAACCGGCTGGAAGGCGATATCCGCCAGCGTACAGGCGAAACGCTCGATGCGCTGCCGCGCGGCGAAACCTTCGACTGGGTGAATACCGTTTCGATCCCGCTGACCACGGGCATGCTCGCGATCCTGTTCGATTTCCCGTGGGAAGATCGCGACCTGCTGACCCACTGGTCGGACTGGTCGGGTGATACCGAACTGGCCACGGTGCGCGGACTGGACGATGTACGGCGCGGGATGCTCCACGAGATGGCGGCCTATTTCCAGCTGTTGTGGGCGGAGCGCGCGCAAAGGGGCGAGGCGCCCGACCTCATCAGCCGGATGATCCACTCGCCTGCGATGAACCAGATGGAACCGCAGGAATTCATGGGCAACCTGGTGCTGCTGATCGTCGGCGGCAACGACACCACGCGTAACACCATGAGCGGGATTGTCCACGCGCTCGATCGCTTCCCCGACCAGCGTAAGCTGTTCGAGGAGGATGCCTCGCTCATCCCCAACGCGGTGCAGGAATGCATCCGGTACCAGACCCCGCTCAAGCACATGCGCCGCACCTGCACGCAGGATACCGAACTGTTCGGACAGCAGATCGCGGAAGGCGACAAGGTCATCCTGTGGTACAACTCGGCGAACCGCGACGAGAGCGTGTTCGAGAATGCCGAGAAGCTCGACATCACGCGCGAGAACGCACGGCGTCACCTCGCCTTCGGCTACGGCATCCACCGCTGCGTGGGCGCACGCCTCGCCGAGTTGCAGCTGCGCGTGCTGATGGAAGAGATGCACAAGCGCCGGTTGCGCGTGCATGTCGCGGGCGATGTGCAACGCGTGCGCGCGAACTTCGTCGAAGGCTTCCGCAAGCTCGAGGTCGAAATCACGCAGTTTTAGTGACGTGCGATATGTTGGGCTTCCGTTCGTATCGAGCGGAGCGCGTAGTCGAGATACCGGAGGCATACGCGCCCGCGTGTCTCGACACGCTCGACACAAATGGCCACCATATAAATAGCGGGCGCAACTGATCGAACTCTTCTTCAGCTTCCCGACATGGGAGGCATGCAAGAGGACGAGCCATGCCCCCACCAATAACCAATCGCCGCTCCACACTTGCGCTACTCGGCGGCGGGGCCGCCAGCCTCGCCCTCATTTCCTGCGGGCGCAGCGTGGAGGCCAAGAATTTCCCCGTCAGCCGCACCGAAGCGCAATGGCGCGCGCGGCTGACCAACGCCGAATTTCGCGTGCTGCGCGAGGAAGCAACCGAGCGAGCCTACAGCTCTCCGCTCGACAAGGAAAAGCGTGCCGGCACCTTCGTGTGCGCGGGCTGCGCCAACCCCGTCTATTCCTCGCGGCACAAGTTCGACAGCGGCACGGGCTGGCCCAGCTTCTGGCAGCCGATCAGGTCAGGCGCGGTCGGCACCTCCACCGATTACAAGCTCGGCTATCCACGCAAGGAAGTGCATTGCGCGCGTTGCGGCGGGCACCTGGGCCATATCTTCAATGATGGCCCGCGTCCGACGGGCAAGCGCCACTGCATCAACGGCGTCGCGATGGATTTCAAACCCGCCTAGCGGATGACGCGCCAGACCTTGAATGTCTCGGGCCCGCCGGTCGTGACAGGGTCGAGCCATGCAGGCGCGTCGCCTGCGCTCAGCCGGGCTGCGAGGCTGCGCTCGCCTCCACGGCTCGCATAGATCGACGGTTCGACCAGGTCCGTGCACAGCACCACATAGGTCGCTCCATAGGCATCGACGACCTGCCGCGAGACCTCGGGCGGAGACACGAAAGTCGCGATCACATCGCGCATGGCCTTGTCCGCCCGGTGGTGCCCGGTGGCGATGACATCGTGATCGGTCTGCAGCAGGATGCTCGGCCCGATATCGAGCGGGGCGAACACGGTGCCGCGCGGGAGCATCGCGATCCGCCGCGCGCTCGCCTCGAGATCGCACGAGCTGATCCCGATCCCGCCCGGCTCGCGCGCGTCGCCGCCGCTATTCTCCAGCGCGGGTGCAATATTCTGCGCGATGGCGACCGGCGCAGTCGGCAGCATGATGGCCAGCGTCGCCACGACCACCGCGACCCTCGTCAGCATTGCACCGCTCGTGCGCAGCCGGTGCAAGGCAACCGCCAGCAACCATGCAAAGGGTATCGTCGCGAGCAGCGAAGCGAAGGCGAGCGAGCGTGTCACCATGATGCCGAGCGCGAGTGTGCCTGCGAACAACAGAGCAAATTCCAGCCACCAGCCGCGCGTCACGCGTGGCGTGCGCGCCCACAACAGCACGGTAACGCCGAATCCGAAGACGATCTGGGCAAAGGGGATCAGCAGCGTCAGGTCCTGCTCCCAGATCGGGCGCCCCTCGCTGACATTGACGTACCAGAAGTCCCGCACCACCGGGTCTAGTGCGCCAAACGGGGTCCCGACACAGCCGGGCGAGGCAAAAGCGAACATGGCGATGCCGCCCGCTCCAATCACCGCGAAAGCGCCGACCATCGCCAGAGCGGGCAATGGGCGCGTGTAGCGCAGGCTCGTCACGCCGAGCGCGGTGACCAGGAAGAAGCCGAGATGCGCGGGTGTGATCGCATCGCAGAAGGCGGACACCCCCGGCCAGCCGCGTGTTGCGAGGTAGAGCACGATCAGCCCCCCGGCGAGCGCCTGCATGTAATTGGTCAGTGCAAAGCGCGCATGCGTGTCGCGCAGCCAGCGCAGCGCAAGGATGGCGGCGACCAGTCCAGCCAGAGGCAGCATCTCGATCGAGATCATCATGCCCCACGCCATCGCGATCCCGGCGATAATCGGTCCGCGCCGCGCCGCGCCTTGCGAGAGGCCCCACAGCGCAGCAGCAAAGCACGCGATCTGCCACCCGTGATGGTCGATCCGCAGCGGTTGGAACTGGTGCATCAGCAGCGGCATCATTCCCGCGACGAGCACGGCCCAGCCGCCCGTTTCGCGGCCGAAAATTCGCATCGCGACCAGCCCGGTAAAGGTCATCGCGACCAGCAGGGTCAGCAGCGGCACGGCGACCACCGCAAAGGCTTCTGCAGCGCCCTGCCCGGCGATCGGGGTCAGCCCGCCGATAACCAGTGCCAGCGGCAGGTCGACCAGCCGCGACCAGTGCATCGGCACGTCGCGCAAGGGGTCTATCCGATGCTGGTCGAGATCGAACCAGCCTTGCCCGGCCAGCAGATCGCGTACCTGCACCAGCCGGAGAATGTCATCGGGATCGGGAAAACGCCATTCGATCAGGCGGCTCGCAGACGCGAGCAGCACCAGCATGACGAGCAGGCCCCACATCCGCAGGATATGGGGCAGTGCATGTGCCGACCGGAAATGATCGGCCCGGGATGCAGACGGATCAGCCAGTGACACGAAACACCACCATGTTCCGCAGCCACCAGGTCAGCGCGAAGCTCAGCGCGATGGCGGCCAGCTTGCCGATGCGCGGATCGGCACCCGCGATATCGCTCCCGGCGACGATTGCTGTGGTGAGGGCCAAACCGGCCAGCGCAGAGACCACAAACAACGCCTTCTGGCGTGTGCGCGCAAGCCCCTTGCCCGCAACGCGCCCGGTAAAGACCGCCCGGCTCGAAAGCAGCCAGTGTGCGAGTATGCCCATGGTGTAACCGAGCGCCGAGGCCGGTGCGGCGGCGATCCCCACAGCCATCAGGCCAAGGAAGCAGCCGACATCGACCGCCAGTGCACCCACGCTCGCCAGCAGGTAGCGCAGGAACACGAGATCGATCAGGCGTTGCAGCACCAACTGCATGGAGCTCTATCCTTCTTGCAGGTCAGGCAGCGCGGCGGGTGTCGCCGGTGCCTTCGCTGTCGTCGTCCGCCGGTTCGGCGATCCGGGTCGGCACATTACGCATGGAATTGAGTGCTGCGGCCTGGTCCTCCGAGACTTCGCGCCCGTTCTCTCTGGCCGGGATTGCCTTCTCGGCCCCCTCGTCGCCCGCCTCGTGGTATTCGGCATCCTCGTTGACGCACCAGATATCGTAGACCCGCTTGCCTGCAACGATGTTCTCCACCGTCAGCATGGCGGTCATCATCGCGTGATCCTGGTTGTTGTAGCGGTGCATGCCGTTACGCCCGACCATGTGCAGCGTGGGATATTGCTCTTCCAGCTCCCCGCGCATCGCGGCGACATTGGCGGCGTAATCCTCGTCATAGACAGGATAGGCCTTTTCCTGCCGCACGACCGCGCCGCCCTTTACCTTGGCAGGGTCCAGCAGGCCGAGCATTTCCATCTCGCGCGTGGCGAGATCGATCAGATCGTCGTCGTCCATCGACCACAATCCATCGCCCTCGAAACAGAAATATTCGAGGCCGACGCAGGCCATCTTCTCGTCGGGGATCATTTCGGGCGACCAGCTGCGGAAGTTCTGCACGCGGCCGACCTTCACCTTGCTGTCGTGGATGTAGATCCAGTTGTCGGGGAACAGATCCTCGCCCTCCACCATCAGCGCGACGGTGAGGAAGTCGCGATATTTCAGCTCGTTCGCATGGAAGGTCGACTGCGGCAGCGGGTGCATCCGCTTCGCGAGTTCGCGCATCGGCGCAGAACTTATCGCGTGCCGTGCCTCTATCGTCACCACGCCCGACGTGCCCTTGGCGGTCATCCGCCAGCCACCGCGCCCGTCACTGGCGAGCTGGTCGAGCGCATGGCCCATGATGACCTGGCCCTTGCCGCTGGCGACGATCTTGTCGCGTGCGGCCTCCCACATCATGCCGGGGCCCTGGCGGGGATAGCGGAAACTCTCGAGCAGCGTCTTGGCCTGCATCCCGTCATTGGGTTTCTTGTTGAGGCCGAGGCTGCGCTTGAGCCCGTCGACCACCGCGCCCATCAGCGAGAGGCCCTTGATCCGCTGCGCCGCCCAGTCGGCGCTCATCTCGTCGCAGGGCATGCCCCACACCTTCTCGGTGTAGGTCTTGAAGAAGATCGAATAGAGCTTCTTGCCGAACTGGTTGCTCGTCCAGTCCTCGAAGCTCTTCACCTCGCGCACCGGGAAGGCGCGCGCCCACAGGTAGCTCGCCATGCACACGGTCGAGCGCAGGATGCCGAGATTGCGCAGCGCCTCGAACGCGCGCAGCGGGTAGGAGTAGAACTTGCCCTCGTAATAGATGCGGCTCATCCGCGGGCGCTGGATGAAGTCATCCGGCAGGATCTCGTTCCAGAGGTCCACCACCTGCTGGCTTTTCGAGAAAAAGCGGTGGCCGCCAATGTCGAAGCGATAGCCTTCGTGCTCGACCGTGCGGCTGATGCCGCCGACGTAGGTCTCGTCCTTTTCGATGATTGCGACAGACTTGCCAGCCTTCGTAAGGAGGTAGCCCGCAGTCAGGCCCGCAGGCCCCGCGCCGATGATCGCAACATCGACGTCCAGTGCTTCTCGCTTCGTTTCGGTCATCAGACCCCCCGGTTTTGATCGCTTGACCGGGGAATGAAGGAATTTGGTTAGGGAGAGGTAAATGCGGACGGCAAATCGGCGCTCGTACGCGCCTTTGCCAGCCACAACCTTGCCGGGCCCGCCCCACGAGATGCGAGGCGAGCCCGGTCCGGTTCGACAGTTGCCGGTCAGAACTCGCCTGCCACGCCTGCCTTCACGGCAACATTGTCGCCGCCGCCATAGCTGACCCCGCTGGTCAGCGCGAAACTGCGACTGACCCGGTGCGCGAACCCGGCGGAAAAGCCGATCTCACCGCGGAAATAGGCGACATTGCTGGCGTAGCTGGTCGCGCCATCCTCGCTCGGGAAGTGCGGCTGGGCGAGCGCAGTGGTTGCCGCGATCCCTTGGCGAACGTCCTTTTCGAGCGTGTCGTTGAGATCGAACAGCACGTCGATGCTCCCCTCCAAGCCATCGACCCTGGTCGAAAGGGCCGCGAATTGCGCATCGGTCACCGCGGAGATCGGCAGTGCGAAAGCACCCTGGAATCCCCCGCTGATCGAACTCGGATTAAACGCCGTGCGGCCCAGCGTGCCGCTGTCGTCGGCGGTGACGAGATAGATTGTGCCACTCTGCTGCGCGGTACCGTTTTGCAGGCTCGCAATCTCGACCGTGTTGGTCGACGTGCCGATGGCAATCTGGTTTGCAGCGGTGGTCGCCGCCCCGGTACCGATTGCGGTAGAGTTGGCGAAATCCGCAACAGCGTTCGCACCGATGGCCGTGCTGTTGCTGGCGCGGGCCAGAGCTGCATACCCGATGGCAGTTGCATTGATACCGGTTGCTTCGGTGTCATTCCCGATGGCCGTAGCGCGCTGTGCCGTTGCTCCGCTTGAATATCCCAACGCGATCGTCCCGTTGCCCTGCGCCTGACTGAACGCGCCGAAACTCAGCGCCCCCACACCGCTCGCCCCGCTTCCCGCGCCCACTGCTGTCGATTGCACGCCGGCGGCGCTTGCCCCGGAACCCAGGGCCGTGGTGTTCAGGCCCGTTGCCACGGCATTCGCACCGACAACCGTGCCGAGCTGGCCCGCACTGGAATTGATGCCGACCGCGGTTCCCGAATCGCCGGTAACAACGGACGACGACCCGACAGCCACACCGCGGGCGAACCCGGCCACCGCACCATTACCGAGCGCTGTCGCATCGACGCCCGTCGCCTGAGCGCCATTGCCGAACGCACTGGCACCATCCTGGGTGGCCTGACTGTCCGATCCCACGGCAGTCGAACCGTCGCCTGTCGCTTCGGCATCGACTCCGCAGACAAGCCGATCGTCGGCGCCCTGCGAAATTGCGCCCCCGTCCGTATCCACGATAATGTCGGCGATGGTATTGTTGTTCGTATCGAGCAGGCAGTCGTCGGCCTGTGCGGGGGCATGCTGCCCGCCCATAACCAGTGCAATAGCGGTAGCCGAGCTGGCCAGAAGTATCCGGTAGTGCATTTTTTCTATCTCCCATGCGGGAGACAGCAAAACCTCTACAACACGGCTGCCTCCCTTGCAGCAAGCTACGGGGGAGTCCGCTTGCCGAGGAACTCGGATAGATACCTAGCCGACCGGAAAAAACTTCGGTTTTGGAGAGAGTTACGTCCGAAATGGCCCGTGTTGAGGGAGCAATGCCTTGCGATCGCCCGATGGGGCCGCGGTGCAATACGATCTGCACCGGGCCCCATGAGACCGATCCTTGGGGCTAGAACTCGCCGGCGACACCGGCCTTCAAGGCAACATTGTCGCCGCCGCCGTAGCTGACCCCGCTGGTCAGCGCGAAGCTGCGGTTCACCCGGTGCGCGAACCCGGCGGAAAAGCCGATTTCGCCGCGGAAGTAGGCCACGTTACTGGCGTAGCTGGTCGCGCCATCCTCGCTCGGGAAATGCGGCTGGGCGAGCGCTGTGGTCGCCGCAATGCTCTGGCGAACATCCTTCTCCAGCGTGTCGTTGAGGTCGAACAGCACATCGATGCTGCCTTCCAGTGCGTCCACCCTGCCCGAGAGCGCTGCGAACTGCGCATCGGTCACCGCAGCAACCGGCAATGCGAAACCGCTCTGGAAACCGCCCGCACTGGCGCTCGCAGTATAGGCCGTGCGCCCGAGCGTGCCGCTCTCATCCGCAGTGACGAGGTAGATCGTGCCACTCTGCTGCGTGGTGCCATTGGCGAGGCTGGCGACTTCGACCGTGTCCGACGATGTGCCGATGGCAACCTGGTTTGCAGCCGTCGTGGTCGCGCCCGTCCCGATGGCGGTCGAGTTGGCGTAGGATGCATTGGCCAGATAGCCGAGCGCAGTCGCATTGGTCGCGCGGGCCTGCGCCTGATAGCCGACCGCTGTCGCGCGATCGGCCGGCGCGAAAGCATTATAGCCGAGCGCGGTGGCATAGGCGCCGCGGGCGGCAGAGAACGACCCGAAGGCGAGCGAACCGAGTCCGCTGGCCTCCGCACCCGTGCCAAAGGCCGTGGCCTGGACCACGTTTGCATTGGCGCCAAAGCCCACCGCAGTGCTTCTTATGCCTGCGGCCATAGCATCCGTGCCAAGCGCCACGCCCTGCTGGCCCGAGACCGAGGCCCGCTTGCCGAAAGCGATGCCCTCTACACCGGACACAGTGGCGCTCTCGCCCACCGCAAACCCATCACTGGCGAGGACTTCTGCATCGTCGCCAATGGCGATGCCGTTGTCGCCGGATACGCTGGCGCTTTCGCCAATCGCAATCGCATCGTCGGCGTTCGCCCAGGCGTCGGTACCAATAGCGATTGCATCTTCGCCCTGCGCCCAGGCCTCGCTGCCGACAGCAACCGCGAAGTCACCCGAATCCGCGATGGTGCCATAACCGATAGCAATGCTGTCTACGGTGGAGGCGCTGGCGTCGGTGCCAATGGCAATCGTATCCCACTCGCTGGCGCTGGCATTGTAACCGACGGCAATGGCGCCATCATCGTCGGCCAAGGCTCCATGCCCCTGGGCGATGGCGGCAATCCCGTTGGTCGTGGCATCGGGCCCCAGAGCGATCGAGTAGGCGCCTCCAGCTAGCGCGCCATTGCTATCCCCGTCTTCGCCGTCTCCGCCAATCGCCACGCCACCCGCGGCCGAAGCTTCGCTGCGCACACCGAATGAAATGCTGCTCACCCCCTGCGCATTGGCAAAAGCTCCGATGCCGAGCGCGCTAGACGCCGATGCGGACGTTGAACGCCCCACTGCCAGCGCATCGCCGCCCGACGCATTGGCCTGGCGCCCCAGCGATATTGCCGCCGTGGAGCTCGCCTGGGCATCGGTGCCGATGGCAATCGCTGCCTGGCCCGTCGCGTCGCTGTTCTGGCCCAGAGCCACGGCTTCGCTGGCGCTGGCAATCGCCAGTCGGCCAAGTGCAACACCGAACCCGGCGGCCTGTGCCCCGCTTCCAACCGCTGTCGCGTCGGTGCCGGACGCTGCCGCATCGGTGCCGAGCGCAGTGGCATCGGCGGCGGTCGCGCTGGCCCGATCGCCGACAGCAGTCGAATCCTCCCCGGTCGCGGAGGAATCATTGCCCACCGCTGTCGCCTCGCTTCCGGTGGCCGACGCATCGACCCCGCATTCGAGACCATCGTCCTCTGTATCGGCGGTAACGTCCGGTCCATCGGTCGCATTGCATGGCGCGGTCCCGTCGGCCTGTGCAGGTTCGGTGAGTGCAATCGTGGCGGTCGCGGCCAAAAGCCCCGCAGCATAGTAGCGAAGTACGCGCATAGTTCTTCCCCCTGTATGGTCGCCGCGCATGCCAACCCTCCACGCGCAGTCGCAATCGAGGATCATATGCCGATCCGGGCAGAAGACAATTTGGATGCCCCGCAACAAGGGGAAGGCGCCGCTAGAGCGGGATAGCAGACTGCGAGCCTTTGCACGCAATTGGTGCGGGTGGTGGGACTCGAACCCACACGTCCAAAGGACAGGGGATTTTAAGTCCCCGGCGTCTACCATTCCGCCACACCCGCGCACACCGCAGCGATGCGCCAAGGCCGGGGCGAATAGCTGTCCTGACTGGTTTTGGCGAGGCCTTGGGAGCGCGGGTGCGCTCAGTCCGGATTGAGCGCGTTGCGCATTTCCTTGCCCGGCTTGAAATAGGGCACCCGCTTGGCGGGCACATCGACCGGTTCGCCCGTCCGGGGGTTGCGCCCGGTGCGCGCCTCGCGCTCGCGGGTAGAGAAGGCCCCGAACCCGCGCAGCTCGACACGTCCGCCCTCGGCGAGGCGCTGCGCGATCTCTTCGAAGAAGATATCCACCACCTGCTCGATTTCCTGTGCGCGCAACTCTGGATTGTCGTGTGCCAGCTTTTGCAGCAGTTCGGACCTGATCATGTCTTGCGCCTCCCGTTCAAGCGCTTTGGACCGGTTAACCTCGGTTGGATCCCGGCTCTTACCATCGGTGCGACCCGATATGGAATCCTGCGTGCCAGAATCCGCCAATCCGCGCAATGCGGACATGCAAGAAATGTTAAGTCGCGGGAACGCCGCTCCCCTCTTCGCGTGCTAGCAAGTCTTCCGCCGAAAGACCGAGGCGGGCCAGTTTCGCCCGGACCTCCGGCCATTCATGCTCGAGGAAACTCGCCCGCTCGGCATTGCGAAGGCGCTCTGCCGCGCCTTCAAGAACATACATGCCCACGCCGCGGCGCACCGCGATCAGGCGATCGTCCTGAAATTGCTGGAATGCCTTCGCTACGGTGAGCGGATTGGCCCCCTGCTGCGCGGCAAATGCCCGCACCGAGGGCAGCATTTCCCCTTCGGCGAACTCCCCGTCGAGGATCGCGGCGGCGATCAGGTCGCGCAGACGCAGATAGACAGGGCGCGCGCCGGAGGAAGATGAAGGATCGGTCATGGTGCGTCAGTGTCATAATACACCGGGGCGGGTCAAGGTTCCGGGATAGGCGGCACGAAGCGTTACTCCGTCGGAGAATCAGCATGATGCGTGTCACATGGGCTTCACATGAGCCATTTCGCCGCTAGTGTGCGCGCTTTGCGGCGCGCGCCAGGGAGTGGCCAGCCGCACACGGTTTTGGAGAGGAAGTAGCCGATCATGGCAAACGATACCGCAGCATTGCCTCACGGGGATTCGAAGGGGACTTTCCTCGGTCATCCCAAGGGCCTGTATATCCTGTTCTTCGCCGAGATGTGGGAGCGCTTTTCCTATTACGGGATGCGCGCACTTCTCATCCTGTACCTGACCAAGCACTGGCTGTTTTCCGATGGCGAGGCGGGGCTCATCTACGGGGCCTATACCGCGCTGGTCTACATTACGCCGGTGCTGGGCGGCTACCTTGCCGACAAATATCTCGGGCAGAGAAAGGCGGTCTTGTACGGGGCCGTGCTGCTGACCTTCGGGCACTTCCTGATGGGCTTCGAAGGAACCGGCGGGCAGGATGCGGCGTCGCTCAATGTCTTCTGGCTGGCGCTGGCCTTCATCATCGTCGGCTCGGGCTTCCTGAAAGCGAACATCTCCGTGATCGTCGGGCAGCTCTATCCGCGCACCGATGCGCGCCGCGACCCGGCCTACACGATCTTCTACATGGGGATTAACCTGGGCGCATTCCTCGGCTCGCTGCTGTGCGGCTATATCGGGGAAACCTATGGCTGGTCCTACGGCTTCGGTCTCGCCGGCTTCGGCATGCTTCTCGGCCTGATCGTGTTCGGCTTTGGCAAGCCGCTGCTGCTGGGCCGTGGCGAGCCGCCGATCGCATTGAGCAAGGCGCTGGAATGGGGCCTCTATGTGGTCGGGCTGCTGGCTGTCGTCGCCTGCTGGTGGATGGTCCAGAACCAGAGCATTGTCGGGACCCTGCTGGGCGTCTTCGGCGCGATCCTCGTGATCTACGTGATCGGCTATTCGGTCATCAAACTGCCTGCCGAGGACCGCGACCGGATCTTCGCGGCAATGTTCCTGATTTTCGTCTCGATCGTGTTCTGGGCACTGTTCGAACAGGCGGGCAACTCGCTCAACCTGTTCACCGACCGTCACGTTGACCGCTCGGGCGTCCCGGCCTCGGTCTTCCAGTCGCTCAACGCGGCCTATATCTTCCTGCTTGCACCGCTGTTCGCATGGCTGTGGACGACTTTGGGCAAGAAGAATGCCGAACCCTCCGCCCCGTTCAAGTTCGGGCTGGGCGTGATCCAGGTCGGTCTCGGCTTCTTGGTACTGGTGTGGGGCGCGCAGAGCGTCGGGATGGAGGCCGCCGTGCCGGTGATCTTCATCTTCCTGATCTACCTGCTGCACACTACCGGCGAGCTGTGCCTGTCGCCGGTCGGCCTTTCGGCCATGAACCGGCTGGCACCGGCGCACATGGCATCGCTGATCATGGGCACGTGGTTCTTCGCTTCGGCAACCGGCAACTTCGCCGCGGGCCTGATCTCCGCTGCCGCAGGCGGCGCTGGGCTCGAAGGAGAGGAAGCAGGCAAGGAACTGGTCCTGTCGGTCTATTCCACCGTCGGCTGGTATGCCATCGGCATCGGTGTGGTGGTGATGGTCATCAGCCCCTTCGTGAAGAAGCTGATGCATCTCGACACGCTGCGTGACGACGACGATCTGGAAGGCCAGGCCGAAGGTCCGGGCGAGCCGCAGGGTGCGGGCGTCCATCCGACCACCAAGCCATCCAACTAGGGGCCACACAGGGGGGAAGAACAATGCTGGCACGAACACTGGCAGCCTTCGCCTGCGCAAGCGCGCTGGCAGCCTGTTCCACAATGGATGGCGGCGGGCAGTCGCCATCCGCGTCAGCCTCTTCCCCCCAGGCCTCCGAAAGCGCGGAGCCATTCGCTTCGACGTACCAGCGCTATCCGGGGCACCCGACCGCACTTGTCGGTGCCACGGTTTATGATGGCGCGGGGAACCGGATCGACAACGGCACCGTGCTGTTCCGCGATGGCGAGGTGGTGGAAGTAGGCAGCGGCCTCGGCACCGAGGGCTATGATATCATAGATGGCACCGGCAAATTCGTGACGCCGGGCGTGATCGACATCCACTCTCACCTCGGCGACTACCCGACCCCATCGGTCGATGCGCATTCGGACGGGAACGAGGCAACCAGCCCGATGACACCCGAGGTCTGGGCCGAACATTCGGTCTGGCCGCAGGACCCCGGCTTTACCCGCGCGCTCGCCAACGGCGGCGTTACCGCACTGCAGATCCTGCCCGGTTCGGCCAACCTTACCGGCGGTCGTTCGGTCACTCTCAAGAACGTGGCTGCGCGGACCGTGCAGGGAATGAAGTTCCCTGGCGCGCCCTACGGCATGAAGATGGCCTGCGGCGAGAACCCCAAGCGTGTCTATGGCAATCGGGGCCGGATGCCGTCCACGCGGATGGGCAATTTCGCGGTCAACCGGCAGATGTGGCTCGACGCGAAGGCCTATGCCGAAGGCGATCGTAGCCGCCGCGACCTCGGCAAGGAAACGCTCGCGGGCGTGCTCGACGGCGACATCCTCGTCCACAACCACTGCTATCGCGCCGACGAGATGGCGCTGGTGATGGATATGGCCAAGGAGATGGGATACCGGGTCACGGCATTCCATCACGCCGTGGAAGCCTACAAGATCGGCGACCTGCTGCGCGAAAACGACGTATGCAGCGCGATCTGGGCGGACTGGTTCGGCTTCAAGATGGAAAGCTACGACGGCATCAACGAAAATGCCGCGCTGCTGTGGAAGGCCGGTGCCTGCGTCATCATCCATTCCGACGATGCAAACGGGATCCAGCGGCTCAACCAGGAAGCTGCCCAGGCCCAGGCTGCGGGCCTGCGCATGGGCCTGGAGATTCCCGATGCCGAAGTCGTCGGCTGGTTCACGCTTAATGCGGCCAAGGCGATGGGCATCGACGCAATGACCGGCAGCCTGGAACCGGGCAAGATGGCCGACGTCGTGCTATGGAACGGCGACCCGCTGAGCGTTTATTCGCGACCCGAGAAGGTCTGGATCGACGGGGCCCTGATGTTCGACGCGCTCGATCCCAAGCGTCGCCCGGTGAGCGATTTCGAGCTCGGCCAGCCCGGCGAGGGAGACGTCAAATGATCAGGCAATTCCTTCTCTGTGCGGCGACCGCACTCGCCCTTGCCGCTCCTGCTGCGGCGCAGGACTTCGCCATTACCAACGCAACCGTAGCGACCGGTGACGGGTCCGAACCGATGGAGAACGCGACCGTCGTCGTCCGCAATGGCAGGATCGTCGCGGCGAGTGCCGGGGCGAGCGCCCCTGCGGGCATGCAGGTTATCGACGGGGCCGGAAAATGGGTCACCCCGGGCATCTTCTCCGCGGTCACCAATCTCGGCCTGTCGGATGTGGCCGCTGTCAGCGACAGCAATGACGAGGCGGCCAGCGGATCGCCGTTCAGCGCCGCGCTGGATGTCGCACCCGCAATCAACCCTACCTCGCAGCCGCTGATCGTCGCGCGCGCCGATGGCATCACCCGGGCGAGCATTGCGCCGCGTCCGGCCTCCGGCATTTTCGGCGGACAAGGCGCAGTGATCGACCTGGGCGCAGATCCCGAGCCGATCACCCGCGCACGCGCCTTCCAGGTGGTCGCACTGGGCGAATATGGTGCGCGTCTGGCCGGGGGCGGCCGCACAGGGACCTATGCGTGGCTCGACAATGCGCTGCGCGAAGCGATCGCCTATGCCGCCGGGCGCTGGCAGGGCGAAGACGCCATGCTGACCCGCGCCGATGCCAAGGCGCTGGGCCCGGTGGTGAGCGGCGAGCAGGCGCTTTACGTGGAGGTCGAGCGTGCTTCCGACATCCTGCAGGTACTCAAGCTCACGCGCGACTTCCCGCGCCTTGATCTGGTGCTGCTGGGCGTCAGCGAAGGCTGGCTGGTCGCTAGCGACATTGCCGCGGCTGGTGTGCCAGTGATTGCCGATCCGCTCGACGACTTGCCCTCCGGTTTCGACCAGCTTGCCTCGACGCAAAGCAATATCGGTCGGATGCGCGATGCCGGAGTGACCGTGGCGATCGGCCGGATGGCAGGCGGCACCGGCGAACAGCCACGCAATGCGCGGCAATATGCGGGCAACCTCGTGGCGCTGACCCGCATCCCGGGCGCAAACGGTTTGAGTTGGGGACAGGCCCTCGCCACGATCACCTCCGTTCCTGCGCAGATTGCCGGGTTTGGCGGCCAGCTCGGCACGCTCAGCGCTGGCGCGCGAGCGGACATCGTGATCTGGGACAGCGATCCGCTGGAAGTCGGTTCGGCTGCTGAGGCGGTCTTTATCGACGGTGTTCGCCAGCCGGTTGATAACCACCAGAGCCGCCTGCGCGATCGGTATCGCGATCTCGACGAAAGCGACCTGCCCAAGGCGTACGACTGGTGAGGGCGCTTGTCGGCTTGATGGCTCTCGCCACTCCGGTCGCGCTGGCCGCGCAGGCTCCAGCCGAAGCGGAACAGCCTGTCTACGACCTAGCGTGGCATAACAACCAGCAGCTGGCAGTTGCGGAACTACGGTACGAGGACGGCTGGCAGGTCCTGCCGGGCGGGTTGAAGTATCGCCGCATCGCGGGTGACGGCTCGGGCGCACAGCCGACTGTCGAGGACACAGTCACTGTGCATTACGCCGGACGCCTGATCGACGGGACGCAGTTCGACAGTTCCTATGATCGCGGCGAGCCTGCAACCTTCCCTCTCGGTCGGCTGGTGAAGGCGTGGCAGCTCGCCATTCCCGAGATGGGCGTGGGTGACACGATCGAACTCTACGCGCCTGCCGACCTCGCCTACGGCCCGATCGGGCGCGGCCCGATCCCGGGCAATGCCACGCTGATTTTCAAGGTGGAGCTGCTCGGCATCGAATAGGCGACTTTGAAGGGGGTATTCGAAGATGGTGGATTCGCTGGCCTCATTGATCGCAGCAAGTGTTGCCTTTGTCGGCACGCATTTCGCCATGTCGCATCCGCTCAGGGCGCCGCTGGTAAAAGTGCTGGGCGCGGGCGGTTTCATGATCGCTTATTCGCTGGTCAGCGCTGCATGCGTGGCGTGGATGTACTTCGCCTTCGTCGCCACTCCTGCGGGCGCGCCGCTTTGGGGCGATTACGGCGATGCCGTGTGGATGGTGGCGAGCATCATTACACTGGTGGCGATGGTTCTGTTCGCCGGATCATTTGTCGGCAACCCGGCCCTCCCGGCACCGGGCGCGGAAAAGGCAGCGCTGCGTGAACCATCGGGCGTGTTCAGGGTGACGCGACACCCGATGATGTGGGGCTTTGCCCTGTGGGCGCTCGCGCACCTCATCGCGGCACCCACTGCGCGAACTGTGGTGATCGCGCTGGCGATCGGATTGCTCGCCCTAGTCGGCGCGCATCTGCAGGATCGCAAGAAGGAAGCGCTGATGGGCGATGCGTGGCAGCGGTGGGAAGCGAAGACGAGCTACTGGCCACGGTTCGGCAAGGTGGTCTCCGCAGGCCCTATTGCGTGGGTCGGCGGCCTTGCGGTCTGGTTGGGCGCAAGCTGGCTCCACGCAATGGATGCCGGCGTATGGCGGTGGGTCTGACCGCCCTCAAGCAGCAACGCGGGAGGGCAGAAAAGGCTCTATTCTCCTTTGATGCCAGGCGCGCGCTTCTCAATCAGTGCGGCGACGCATGCCGCGTGGTCGGCAATGTGCTGCGTAGTTGGACCAAACAGCCTAGGCATGAGCGGAAATTCCCTTCGCCAGCGCGGTGGAACGCAGCGCGGGCGGCGGCTATGGCCCCTGAATCTAAGGATCCAGCGCCTGGTCGATTTCCTCTGGCATCTGGGAAAGCTCGAACGGACACTGAAGGTCACTCTCCAGAACGGGCTGCCCTCCGACATGCCATACGGCAAACTTGCCCGCGTTTTCATCGAACTGGCAGATCGCAGCTTTCTGGGCCATACGGTCGATTACGAGCGCCCAGTTGTGCGAACCGCAATTATGAGGTTCGCACGCCCAGTAGATGGCCCGCAATTGCGATTCATCGACCTCGATCGGTGCCGTTACCACATCGTCTGACTGGACCAGTGCAACGAGCCCCCTGTCGGATGATGCGGCTTCGATCAGGGCCACCCGGCTTGGATCGTCGAAGAAGCGCCATCCGTTGACCTCCTCATACGCATATTTGCCGTTGTAGGCGGTGATCGATGGATAGAGCTCCCCGGCCACTAGCAACGCACTCCCCCCAAGCGATGCCATTGCAGCGAGCTTGATTAGGGGGTGCATGCCTTTGCCCTTTCAGTTTGTGCAGGTCACGCCCGCGCCTCTTCGACCCCCGCCGAGTTGTGGCGCAGCGCGGCGAGCACCGTGTCGAGGATATGCGGCGCGTTGAGCCCCGCCTCGTCGTACTGCTTCTTGGGATCGTCCTGATCCTGGAAGGTGTCGGGCAGGCGCATCGTGCGCACCTTCAGTCCTTCGTCCAGCAACCCGCTGTCGCTGGCGAAGGTCAGCACATGCGCGCCGAGCCCGCCGATGGCGGCTTCCTCTATCGTCAGCACGACCTCGTGCTCGCGCATGGCCTTCTCGATCAGTGCGGTGTCGAGCGGCTTGGCGAAGCGCATGTCGGCCACCGTGGTCGATAGCCCGCGCGCCTCCAACTGCTCGGCCGCCTCCAGCGCCTCGCCCAGCCGCGTGCCGAGCGAAAGGATCGCGACCTTGCTGCCCTGTTTGACGATGCGGCCCTTGCCGATCTCCAGCTTTTCGAGCTTTTCGGGGATCTCAACACCCGTGCCCGCACCACGGGGGTAACGGAAGGCAATGGGTCCGTCGTCGTACTCGGCGGCGGTGTAGGTCATGTGCGCCAGCTCCGCCTCGTCGGCAGCGGCCATCACGACCATGTTGGGGAGCGTCGCCAGATACGTCACATCGAACGATCCTGCATGGGTGCAGCCATCCGCACCGACCAGCCCCGCGCGGTCGATCGCAAAGCGCACCGGCAGGTTCTGGATCGCAACATCGTGCACCACCTGGTCGTAGGCGCGCTGGAGGAAGGTCGAATAAATCGCGGCGAAGGGCCGCATCCCCTGCGCAGCCAACCCGGCAGCAAAGGTTACCCCGTGCTGTTCGGCAATGCCGACATCGAAGCTGCGTTCGGGATGCGCCTTGGCAAACTTGTCGACCCCCGTGCCGCTCGGCATGGCGGCGGTTATCGCGACGATCCGCTTGTCGGTCTCGGCCAGCTTGGCGAGCGTTTCGCCGAATACGTTTTGGTAGTTGGGCGGCCCGCCCTTGCTCTTCTTCTGCTCACCCGTGACGACGTTGAACTTGGAAACGCCGTGATACTTGTCCGCGCTTTCCTCCGCGAACTTGTACCCTTTACCCTTCTCGGTCACGACATGGATCAGGACCGGGCCCTGTTCGGAATCGCGCACATTCTCCAGCACAGGGATCAGGTGATCGAGATTGTGCCCGTCGATGGGGCCGACATAGTAGAAGCCCAGCTCTTCGAACAAAGTCCCGCCGGTCACCATGCCGCGCGTAAATTCCTCCGCCTTGCCGAGCGAGGAATGCAGGCGGCGGTGCATCTTCTTGGCGACCTTGGAGGCAAGGCTGCGCAGGCCGAGATATTCGCCGCTCGACACGACGCGGGCGAGATAGGCGGAAAGCCCGCCCACCGGCGGTGCGATCGACATGTCGTTGTCATTCAGGATCACCACGAGGCGATTGCCCGCCTGCTCGGCATTGTTCATCGCCTCGTAGGCCATGCCTGCGCTCATCGCGCCATCGCCGATCACGGCAATCGCGCGGCCCGGCTTGCCCTGCAGCTTGTTGGCCATGGCAAAGCCGATACCCGCGCTGATCGAAGTCGAGCTGTGCGCCGCGCCGAAGGGGTCGTATTCGCTCTCGGCGCGCTTGGTGAAGCCCGAAAGGCCGCCGCCCTGCCGCAGGGTGCGGATGCGGTCGCGCCGACCGGTGAGGATCTTGTGCGGGTAGCACTGGTGCCCGACGTCCCAGATCAGCCGGTCGTTGGGCGTGTTGAAGATGTAGTGGATCGCCACGGTCAGCTCGACCACGCCGAGGCCCGAACCCAGATGCCCGCCGGTGGTGCCCACCGCATCGATCATTTCGGCGCGTAGCTCGTCTGCCAGCTGCCTCAGCTTTTCGCGTTCGAGCTTGCGAAGGTCCGACGGCAAGGTGACCGTGTCGAGCAGCGGCGTATCGGGGCGTTGATCCATGGCGGATAGTCCTACAGCGTCGGATCGGACCTGTCGATAAAGTGTATCGCTGCTGTTACTTGCTGCAATTGGTGCACAGGCCGCGCAGTTCGATCACCGGGCGGACATCGCTATATCCTGCGTCACGCCCCGCTTCGCGCAGCGCCCCGGTCAGGCTGTCGTCGTCGATATGGTCGGCCGCACCGCAATCGTCGCAGATCAGGAAAATGCAATCGTGGCGGCAGCCGGGGTGCGAATTGACGAGAAACGCATTGGCACTCTCGATCCGGTTCGCGAGATTGCTGCGCACGAAAATGTCGAGGATGCGATACACGCTGTTGGGCGCGACCCGGCTGCCGCGCTGCTTGCTAAGGTTTTCGGCGATGTCGTAGGCCGAAACGGGGCGCGAATGCCTCGCCAGTTCTTCAAAGACCTCGCTCCGCATTCCGGTCCATCGGTCACCCTGCGATTCGAGCGAGCGCTGGGCCGCATCGATCAGGGCCTCGCCGCGATGTTCGACATGGGAGTGCTTTTGTGCAGTAGCCATGGCGCCAAGATAGCGCCCTTGCGCCCTCGATGCCAGATTATGTGTTTTGCCTGGTCGCGGGGCGGCAGGTCCGAACCCGGAAAGTCTAATCGCGCAGGAAGCTGGCGCGGTAGACGCCGGGGTAGAATTCCTTGAGCGCGGCAACCTTGGGCGCGTCCCACCGCATGATATAGCTGTGGCGCGGGTTCTTGAGCGCGAAGTTCTGGTGATAGGCTTCCGCCGGGTAGAAGGTCTTTGCGGCGCTAATCCCGGTCACGATCGGCCTGTCCCACACGCCAGATCGCTTCATCTGCGCCAGGTAGGCACGCGCAACCTTGCGCTGGTCCGCCGAGAGCGGGACCAGCTCCGCATTATAGTGCGCACCCCTGTCCGGGCCCTGGCGGTTGCGCAAGGTCGGGTCGGCAACGACCGAGAAGAAGATGCGCAGCAATTGATCGTAACGAATCTGCGAGGGGTCGTAAGTGATCTTCACCGCCTCGACATGGTCGGTCACCCCGCTGGAGACGAGCTTGTAATCGGCCTGCCGCTTAGTGCCGCCGTGATAGCCGGATACCGCGCTTTTCACGCCCTTTACATGGCTGAAAACCGCTTCGACGCCCCAGAAGCAGCCGCCCGCGAAGACTGCAGTCTTGAGCCCGCTTTCCTTCGATTTCACCTGGGCGACAGGCGCGCGGACATGTTTCTCTGCTGCAATTGCCTGACCACAGCCTGCAAGCGCCAGCGAGCCCGCAGCAAGCAGGCTGAAGACGGCTGGTGCGAGGCGCCGGGTCACGAAAGGATCGCGACGAGGCCTTCTGCGCCGTCGAAGCGGGTCATCACCAGCGTGACGGCGACAATGCCGAAGCCGATACCGAAACTGCGAAAGAGATCTGAACGGAGGAGTTTCATTGGGGAGTCCGGGGGATACTTGTGTGTTGCCCCTACATGGGGGCGCCGCGCTTTCGGTTGAGTGAATTTCTTGCTGCAGCACGACGACCCGTGCATGGTCATCGACCGGCTACATCGACCCGGCCCGTTCAGTGACGGAAATGGCGCATCCCGGTGAACACCATCGCCAGCCCCGCCTCGTCCGCAGCGTCGATCACTTCCTGGTCGCGCATCGAACCGCCCGGCTGGATAATCGCTGTCGCGCCCGCCTCCGCTGCGGCCATCAGCCCGTCGGCGAAGGGGAAGAATGCGTCGGAGGCAACGGCGCTGCCCACAGTACGCGGCGCTTGCCAGCCGTACTTCTCGGCAGCCTCGGCAGCTTTCATCGCAGCAATGCGGCTGGAGTCGCGCCGGTTCATCTGGCCCGCGCCGATCCCGGCGGTTGCGCCATCCTTTGCATAAACGATAGCGTTGGATTTGACGTGCCGCGCCACGGTCCATGCGAATAGGCAATCCTTCAGTTCCTGCTCGCTCGGCTCGCGTTTCGTAACAAGCTTCAGGTCATCGGCAGAAATCGTTGCGCTGTCGCGGCCCTGCACCAGCAGCCCGCCGGTGATCGGCTTGACGCTAAGCCCGCCGCGACGCGGATCGGGCAGGTCGCCTACGGTGAGCAGGCGCAGGTTCTTCTTCTTCGCAAAAGCCTCGCGCGCTTCGTCGCTCACGCTCGGCGCGATCACGACCTCAGTGAAAATCTCGCAGATGGCGCGCGCGGTTTCCCCGTCCAGCTCGCGATTGACCGCCACGATCCCACCGAATGCGGACACGCTGTCGCATGCCAGCGCTTCCTCCCACGCGTCACCCAGCGAAGATGCCTGCGCCACCCCGCAAGGGTTCGCGTGCTTGACGATCACGACCGCCGGGTCGCCCCCTGCAAATTCGGCGCACAATTCGAGCGCGGCGTCGGCATCGTTGTAGTTGTTGTAGCTCAGTTCCTTGCCCTGCAGCTGCTCGGCCTGCGCAATGCCGCGCGCGTGCGGGCCCGCCGGAGTATAGAGCGCGGCCTGCTGGTGCGGGTTCTCGCCATAACGCAGTACGGTGGGTGCCTTGCCCCCGACGGAGAGGTATTCGGGGAATTGCTGCTGCTGGTCGGCAAAGGCGAACCACTGGCTGATCATCGCGTCGTAGGCGGCGGTGGCGGCGAAAGCCTTGGCCGCGCATTTGCGCCGGAAATCCAGGCTGGTGCCGCCCTCGCCCTGCTCCAGCTGCTCGATCAGCGCGGGGTAGTCGGCCGGATCGGTCACGATGGTCACGAACTGGTGGTTCTTCGCAGCCGAGCGGACCATCGACGGCCCGCCAATATCGATATTCTCGATGATCTCGGGCCGGTCTGCCCCCTTCGCTACGGTCGCTTCGAAGGGGTAGAGGTTGACCACAACCAGATCGATTGCACCGATCCCGTGCTCTTCCATCGAGGCGACGTGATCGTCCTTGTCACGCAGCGCGAGCAGCCCGCCATGGACCTTGGGATGGAGCGTCTTGACCCGCCCGTCCATCATTTCCGGGAAACCTGTCAGGTCGGAAACGTCGCGCACTTCCAGCCCCGCTTCGCGCAGCGCCTTCGCGGTCCCCCCGGTCGATACCAGTTCCACGCCGCGATTCGCCAGCGCCTGGCCAAGCTGCGCCAATCCCTCCTTGTCGGAAACCGAAAGGAGGGCCCTGCGGATCGGCATGTCAGTCAAAATCTATCCCATCTTCTTGAATAGCCAGGCAAAGCTGCCGCCACTGCGCGGTGCCATGCCCTGCAATACGAGCTGCTGGATCGGCTGCGGCCGCCCCTGCCCATCGACGAAGAGGCTGTCTTCGATCGAGAGCGTGCCCGTATATTCACCGGCGACGCGGAATTGCCAGTGCGAACCGTCGGGCAGTGCCAGCCCTGCGCCCTTCCGGTCTTCGGACAGACGCGCCGAGATCCCCTGCCCGAGGTGGAAACGGATCGCATAGCCCACCTTGCCGCGTTTGCCGCGCTTGCTGGCAGGCAGCAGTACG
>NZ_CAXQBM010000051.1:0-39810 GCF_964222115.1 Alteriqipengyuania sp. | reverse complement strand
GATAGCGGACCTTGTACTGCATGCGGTCCGACCCTTCGACCCAATAGCCGAGGTAGACGTAAGGCAGTCCATTCTCCGCAGCACGGCGGATGTGGTCGAGGATAATGAAATTCCCAAGCCCGGCGCGATCCTAAATATCGGGGTCGAAGAAGCTGTAGATCATCGACAGCCCGTCACCCTGGCGGTCGGTAAGACACGCCCCCACTAGACGTCCAACCGACCCATCGCTGGTTGGTTCCCTGTATTCAAGCACATAGCTGGATACAGGCGTGTGTTCCACCATATCAGCATAGTCCGCCTCGTCCATCCGGGTCATGCCGCCTTCGGGATGTCGCTTGGCCAGATAATCGCGCAGCAGATCGAATTGCTCGCTGGTCGCCCAAGGCCGGCATTCGGTCACCACCAGATCGCTGTTGCGTTTGATGATGCGCTTTTGCGCCTTGGACGGGGCGAATTCTCCGACCACGACCCGCACCGAAACGCAGGCCTGACAATCGACACAACTGGGCCGGTAGGCAACCGTCTGGCTGCGGCGGAACCCGATGCGCCCAAGCGCCTCGTTCAGCTGGTCGGCATGCGGCCCCTTCAGTTCCGTGAATACCTTACGCTCCGTCTTGCCCGCCAGGTAGGGGCACGGCGCAGGGCTCGTTACGAAGAAGCGAGGGAAACGAACTGGGGCAGTCACGGCTAGGCCTGGCGCTCCTGTCGAAGGCGTGAGAATCGTCTGGTCAGCGGCTGGCAGGATGTATGCCCCAGCCCACGACCTCTTAGAAGGGCCTTAACCACGAAGCATGCTTAATCAGACCTTATTTTGCACATCTGTGGCAGAACGGGTCATGCCAGCTCCACCATATGAACATCGTAGCCGTTGTCGCGCATGTCGGCGATCAGCGCGTCGACCTGACCCTTGTTGCGCGCCTCGCACTCGATTTCCGTGATCAGGCCTTTCGCCGGGAGCTTGGTGAAAACGCGCTGGTGATAGACTTCGATGATATTGATGTTGTGCCGTTCGAACAGGCTGACGACCCTGTGCAGCGCGCCCGGCTGATCCTTCAGGGCGATGCGCAACCGGGCCAGCCGCCCTTCGCGCGCAAGATTGCGCAGCAGCACGGTTGCCAGCAGGCGGGAATCGATGTTGCCCCCGCATAGCGGCAGGCCGACGCGCTTCCCTGCAAACATTTCCTTGTTCGCAAGCACTGCCGCGAGGCCCGCTGCGCCCGCGCCCTCCACTACGGTCTTCTCGATCTGCAGCAGCAGGGCGACCGCAGCCTCCAGGTCGGGCTCGCCAACCAGCAGGATTTCGTCGACCCGCTCCTTGATGATCGCGCGGGTGAATGTGCCCGGCTCCTTCACCGCGATCCCCTCGGCCAGGGTGTCGCCGCCCGCCGGCATCGGCTCGCCCGAAAGCGCATGGTGCATCGAAGGGAACAGGGCCGCTTCCACGCCGACAATGTGCATGTCGGGGTTGTGGGCCTTGGCGACCGTAGCCATGCCGCTCATCAACCCTCCACCGCCGATCGGCACGACGAGGCAATCGAGATCGGGCTGGTCCTCGAGCATTTCCAGCGCAACCGTGCCCGCGCCTGCGGCCACGTCGGGATCGTCGAAAGGGTGTACGAAGGTCAGCCCGCGTTCCTGCTCAAGCTGGCGCGCGTATGCATAGGCCTCGTCGAAGGTCTGCCCTTCCAGCACGACCTGCCCGCCCACGCTTTCCGTCTGCATCACCTTCACCGCGGGCGTGGTCTTGGGCATCACGATGGTCACCGGCACGCCCAGCCGCGTCCCGTGATAGGAAAGGCCTTGGCTGTGATTGCCAGCAGACGCCGCGATCACACCGCGTGCGCGCCGTTCCTCGCTCATCAGCAAGAGGGCGTTGAGGGCACCACGCTCCTTGTAAGCGGCAGTGAACTGGAGGTTCTCGAACTTCAGCCAGATCTCCGCACCGGCAATTTCAGACAGGGTCTGCGACATGAGCATCGGCGTGCGCACGATAGCGTCCGCAATTCGACCATGCGCAGCGCGCACATGATTGAGTGTCAATTGGTCGAGCGGGGCGTTGGCCGGGTCTGTCATGCGCGACGCCTATCGCCGCCCTTTCGCCCCCGCAACATATTGCTCGTCTACAGTGCCGTGTCGATCATCGCACCATTGGCACTTGTGCCCGTTGGCGTTAGGCCTGCCACCCAACCAATATCCAATCCTATCGGAAGCTTGCCCCCTCAAATGAAGCCCTTTTTCCTGCTCGCGTCCGCATTGCTGTGCACGGCATCCCTGGTCGCGCCCGCACACGCCGACGTCCTGATCGACAATGTGAAGGGCATCCGGATCGACGAGGACGGGGATGTTGACCGGTTCACCGGGCTGTGGGTCGACGATGACGGCACGATTCTGGAAGTGTTCGACAAGGGTGACAAGCGGCCCGAGCGGCCGAAGTATCTCTCCGACATGCAAGGGCAGATCATCGTCCCCGGCATGATCGACGCGCACCTGCATGTGATGAGCATCGGCTTCGGGGCGCTGACGCTCGACCTTTCGCAGACCACCTCGCTGGACGAAGCGCTTGGGTTGATCAGCCAGTTTGCACGCGAAAATCCGGGTCGCCCGTGGATACTTGGCCGCGGGTGGAACCAGGAAAAATGGGGTCTAGGCCGCTTCCCCACCGCCGCCGAGCTCGACGCAGCTGTCAGCGATAGGCCGGTTCTGCTCGAACGGGTCGATGGGCATGCCAGCTGGGCAAACAGTCTTGCAATGCAGACCGCCGGGGTAACGGCAAAGACGCAAGACCCGGACGGCGGCCGGATCGAACGGAAAGCCGGCGGTGCGCCTGCGGGCGTCTTTGTCGATGCAGCAGTGGAACTTGTCCAGCAGGCCGTGCCGAAGCCGCGCGCCGCTGACCAGGATCTCGCCTTGCAGAAGGCGCAGCAGATCCTGCTCGCACAGGGCATTACTGCGGCGGCCGACATGGGCACCTCGCTCGAAGACTGGCTCACCTATCGCCGTGCAGGGGATACCGACCAGCTGCGCATCCGCATCATGGCCTATGCCGCCGGGGTCGACGCAATGCAGGTGATCGGCGGCACCGGCCCCACACCGTGGCTGTACGAGGACAGGCTGCGGCTGAATGGCGTGAAGCTTTACCTCGATGGCGCGCTCGGGTCGCGTGGCGCGTGGCTGAAGGCACCCTATGCCGATGCCCCCGATAATACGGGCCTGCCGATGCTGTCCGACACACAGCTGCGCAATTTGATGAGCCGCGCGGCCATGGAGAACTATCAGGTTGCGGTGCACGCGATCGGCGATGCCGCCAATGCCGAAGCGCTCGACGCAATCGAGGAACTGTCGGAAAGCTATCGCGGAGACCGTCGCTGGCGGATCGAACACGCCCAAATCGTAGACCCGGTGGACATCCCCCGGTTCGGCGCGCTCGGCGTGATCGCATCGGTGCAACCCGTCCACCAGACATCGGACCGCTTGATGGCCGAGGCACGGCTGGGTGTGGAACGCCTGACCGGCGCCTATGCCTGGGACAGCTTGCAGGATGGTGGTGCACGGCTCGCGCTCGGTTCGGACGCGCCTGTGGAACCTGCCAATCCTTTCATCGGCATGGCGGTCGCGATGACCCGGATCGACGAGAGCGGCCTGCCGCCCGGGGGATGGATGGCGAACGAGCGGCTCGCGCGGATGGAGGCGTGGGAAGGCTTCACCAGCGACGCCGCATTTGCCGGTTTTGCCGAAGGCCGCTTCGGACGTCTGCTGAAAGGAGAGAAAGCCGATTTCGTGGTTGTCGACCGCGATATTTCGCGGGCCAGCCCCGAAGCCCTGCGCGATACGCAGGTTCTCGAAACATGGGTTGGCGGCAAGCGGATGTATCGGCGGGGCGATTGATCGCTTGGAACCAGCAGCAGGGCAGTCGGTTAGGCCGATAGTAACCAAATTTTCATCCATCCGGGCTACCGAGCGTTTCGGGAAATTCGAGTTGGACTAAATATTTGATTCTTCGCGGTGCAGGCGGGAGTTGCCAATCGGCAACAAGTTGTTTGCACCATTGATTTTGACAGTTTTTCGGGTTGCAATGCGTTTCGGGATTGACCATTAGGTCGGTGAAGCGTTTTCAAAACACCAGAATTACACCGCAAGGAGACGTACGTTATGAAGATCCGCACCATGGCCGCTGCAGCTGCCGCTCTGTCGCTCGCCGCAGCCCCCGCGGTTGCTGAAGTCAGCTTCGATCGCGCGTCGGCTCCCGTCGAAGGCGAAAGCGAAATCGGCGGTGGCGCCCTTCTCGGCGCGCTTGCCATTGCCGCTATCATCGCTGGTGTCATCGTTGCTGCGCAGAGCGACGACGAAGACGGTGTCAGCGCCTAAGTCCACCGCGACTTACAGTTATGAGAAAGGGCTCCCGCTTCGGGGGCCCTTTTTTGTGTCCGGTGGAGATATTAAAGCCGGGCCATTGGTGAGGAATGGGGGGATACTGCCTATCAATTCTACTAGCTGACAGCGCATGCCCGTGTTCGGTAAGGGATAAACGAGACAGGAGCCTCGTCCGCATAGGCGATACACACGCTCTGTTTATCGAGGGGAATAGTAAGATGAAACTTCGTGATGTGCTTGCGGCCACCGCCGCCCTGTCGCTTGCTGCAGCGCCTGCGGTTGCCGAAGTCAGCTTCGATCGCGCGACGGCTCCGGTCGAAGGCGAAAGCGAAATCGTTCCGCCTGTTGTCATCGGCGTGCTTGCAGTTGCCGTGATTATTGGCGCTGTGGTTATCCTAGCCGACGAGGAGGATGAGCCGGCCAGCTTCTGATCCTTGTCCTCCCAAGAAAATTAAAGGAAAGGGCTCTCGCTGCGGGAGCCCTTTTCGTTTTCAGGCGAAGATCTTCGATATGTGCAGGGTGCAGCCCGACGCGAAGCGCTATGGTCTCGCGGAAATTGGGACGAAAACCGATCCGCCTAGCCGGGGTTGCTTGAGGCTCCCGGGTCTTCGCTCCCCGTCGTTTCCTTGCTGTCCTTGCGTTCCAGTAACAGCATTAGGAGCAGCGAGCCCTCGAATAGCAGGTATAGCGGCACGGCGAGGATCAACTGAGAGCCCGGATCGGGCGGCGTCACGATTGCGGCGACCGCCAGCACGCCGACCACGACATAAGCGCGTGCCTTGGCCAGCGTCTTGCGCTTCACCAGTCCGGCACGCTCCAGCAACAGCAGCAGGACCGGCAGCAGGAAACTGATGCCGAATGCGAGGATGAACTGCATTACCAGGCTCAGATATTCGCCAGCACTGGGCAGTGCTTCGATAGGCAACCCGCCAGCGCTCCCCTGAAAGCCGAGGAAGAACCGGAACGCGGTGGGCATGACCACGAAATAGGCAAGGCTCGCCCCGGCAGTGAACAGCACCGGAGTGGCGATCAGGAACGGCAGGAATGCCTTCTTCTCCCGCGCATAAAGCCCGGGCGCGACAAAGGCCCACAGCTGGTTCGCGATAAAGGGAAAGCTGACGCAGAAGGCGGCAAACAGCGCGACCTTCATCTCGACAAAGAAAACCTCGTACAGCTTGGTATAGATCAGCCGCCCTTCCCCTTCAGAGAAAGCGTTCGATAACGGCTTTGCGAGAAACGCCAGGATCTGGTCCGCGAAATAGAAGCAGATGCCGAACGTGACTGCGAGCACGAAGACGGACCGCAACAGCCGCGAGCGCAGCTCGATCAGGTGATCCATCAGCGGAGCCTGCGTCTCGTCGATATCCCGCAACACGCCCATGCTTATTCTCCGCCGTCCTGCGACTTCGCACGTTTGTTCGCCGGTCTGCTTTCGAGCGGAAGCTGCGGCTCCTCCGATGCAATGTTATCCGTAGACGGGGCCGATGCACGTGCTTCTGCGGAAGCTGCCGGGGGCGCCGGTTCCTGCGCGGGATCGTCATGTTGGGGGAAGCCTCCATCCGCTTCTACAGGCGGAGAGGCAGCTGCGTCTTCCCCATCCGGCGGAGGCGGCAAAGGCGTCATCTCGTCGCCCGGATGATCGCGCATGACCTGCGCGTTACGCTCTTTCCACTTCTTTTCCATCTCCTCCATCTCCGCTTCGCGGATCATCGCATCGATCCCGGCGCGAAAATGGTTGGACATGCGCCGCACCTGTCCGATCCAGCGACCGGCAGTGCGCAGTGCCATCGGCATGTCTTTCGGCCCGATCACCAGGATCGCAACGATCGCGATCACCAGCAGCTCGGCTGCGCCGATATCGGGCATGGGACGAAACGCCTCTTAGGGGTCAGGAGGTGCGGTCGGTAGGGGTCGCCGTGTCGCTGTCGCTCACGGTTTCTCCCGCAGGTTTGGCGTCGTGACTGGGGCCTTCGATACGGGCAGCAGGCTTGTCCGCCTCCTTCTTCTCTTCCTCGTTCAGGCCCTTCTTGAAGCTGTTAATGCCCTTGCCGAAATCGCCCATCATCTCCGAGATGCGACCACGGCCGAACAGCACGAGGACGACCAGCGCGAGGATGAGGATTTGCCAGATACCGATTTGACCGAACATAACTGCCTTCCGCGTAAACCCTGCTCAAACTTGAGTAAGACCGCTATAGGGATTGCCGGGGCCGAGTTCCAGACACGACCGGCAGGCACGGCGAAACTTCATGCCTCGCCGGACATATCCTCTGCGACAGAACCTTCCTCGGCAGCCGACATCTCGGCCTCGAATGCATCCTCTACCGGGTCGAGCATGCCGGTGGCCCGCAGCTCGTCGATACCGGGAAGATCGCGGCGGGATTCGAGCCCGAAATGGCGCAGGAACTCCGGTGTCGTAGCATAAATCACAGGGCGACCCGGCACCTCGCGCCGCCCGGCGGGCTTCACCCAGCCCGCTTCCATCAGCACATCGAGCGTGCCGCCCGAAGTCTGCACACCCCTGATCGACTCGATCTCCGCACGGCTCACCGGTTCATGATAGGCGATGATCGCCAGCACCTCGGTCGCGGCGCGGCTCAGCTTGCGCAGCGATTCCTTTTCCTTGCGCAACAGGTGCGCGCAATCGGGTGCGGTCTGGAAATGCCAGCGCTTGCCCCGCTCCACCAGATGGATGCCGCGGGGGGCATAGAAATCTGTCAAACGAGCCAGCGCAGCGCGCAGTTCGCCCTTGTCGGCATCGCCCAGATGGCTTGCGATCTGATCGATCGTCAGCGCGTCTTCGGCGGCGAACAGCGCTGCCTCCAGCGCGCGATCTAGTGCCTGCGGCTCGCTCATGCCGCCGTGCGCACCCGCCGCAAGCGCAGCGGCCCGAAAATGTCATCCTGCGCCAGTTCGGCCCGTCCGGTGCGCGCGAGTTCGAGCGCCGCGACGAAGCTGCTCGCCATCGCGGACTTGCGCAGCTTGGCATCGGCCCCGGCAGGCAGGAAATCTTCCAGTTCCATCCAGTTGAGTGTGACCCCCAGCATGCTCGACACACGGTCGAGCGCGCTCTCGAGCGTCATCACCTGCCGGTCGCGCACGGTATGCAGCGCAGGAGCATTGCGGACCTTCACCTGCCCGTAGGCGCGCACCAGATCGTACCAGTCGACCTGCCAGGCAATCGTCCGATCGGTCCGCAGGCCTTCGGGTTTACCGCGGAGAAAAACGTCGCGCCCCAGCCGGTCACGGCCCATCAGGCGCCCCGCCGCCTCGCGCATCGCACCCAGCCGCTGGAGCCTCAGATGCAGACGCAAAGCGAGTTCTTCGGGGCTCGGGTCTTCTTGCTCGTCCTTCGGTAGCAGCAGTGCCGATTTCAGATATGCGAGCCACGCCGCCATCACGAGGTAGTCGGCTGCCACCTCCAGCTTCAGGTGATCCGCAGTCTCGATATAGGTGAGGTACTGATCGACCAGCGCGAGGATCGAGATTTCTCGCAGGTCCACCTTCTGCTTGCGCGCGAGTTCCAGCAGCAGGTCGAGCGGGCCTTCCCATCCATCGAGCGCGAGATAGAGCGCGCTCTCGTCCGATGTTCCCGAGGCAATGCCCTGCCATTCGCCAGATTCGCTGTCGATATCCGCGAAATCGAGTACGGTACCGCCTTCCGGACCATTGGGTTGCCGCTCGATCATGGCTCCAGCCCCGCAGCGGCAAACAGCGCATCGCGCATTTCGACCAACGCATTGACATTGGCAGGTTCGGCAGGTGTCGGCACGCTCGTCAACGCGCGTTCGAGCCGTGCCGCGCTCTCATCGCGGATCATGCCGCAACGCTCCACGATGCCGACCATGTCGTCCATCTTCGCCCAGCAATTGAGCGCGAGATCGCAGCCAGCCTCCAGCGCACGCGCAGAGCGTTCGGGGATCGTCCCATCGAGCGCCTGCATGTCGATATCGTCGGTCAGCAGCAGTCCGTCGAAGCCGATGCGCCCGCGGATGATATTCTCGACGACCCAGTACGACTGTGTTGCAGGCCGTTCCGCATCCCAGTCGGTGAACACGATATGCGCGGTCATCCCGATCTGTGCGCGGGACGCCAACTGTTCGAATGGTGCAGTATCGATATGGAGTTCGGCGTCACTGGCATCGACCACGGGCAGGTGCTTGTGGCTGTCGGCAGTCGCCCTGCCGTGACCGGGCATGTGCTTGAGGCACCCCGCAACCCCCGCAGCGGCCATCCCTTCCAGGATCGCGCGACCCAGTGCCGCAACCTGCATGGGCTCGGACCCCAAGGCGCGGTCGCCGATCACGTTGTCGGTTTCAGGGCGTGCGACATCGCACGGCGCATGAAAATCGACGCTGACGCCCGCGAGGCGTAGTTCGGTCGCCATTGCTTCGCTGTTCAGGCGCATGGCCTCGATGCCGGATGCGGGCGCAATTTCGTAAAGTTCTGCAAAGCGCGCGGGCGCGGGCCATTTGCGCCATTCGGGCGGGCCAAGCCGGGCTACGCGCCCACCCTCCTGGTCGATCGAGACGAGCAGGTGATCGCGCCCGTGAATCTCGCGCAGCGAATCGGTCAGCCGGCGGAGCTGATCGGGCGTCTCGCAGTTCCGCTTGAACAGGATGTAGCCCGCAGGATCGGCCTCGCGAAAGAATGCGCGTTCGTTGGCAGTCAATTCTGGGCCGGAACAACCGAAAATGGCGGGCGTCATAACAGGCCGAAAAGTGGCAGGAAACTGGGCCGCAAGCAAGTTTACGTCACTGCAAGGCGGTGGATAGGCCGGGCGAAAAACTCTCTCGCCCGGCCCGCCGATCCTACTGCTTGATCTGGCTCGCTATGCCATCGGCCTGCAATGCGTCGCGCAGCGCGCGTGCTGCAGCCATGTCGCCCGGCAATGCCTGCAGGCGATAGACCGTGCCGATATCGGCTTCGCCCTTCACAATCCGGTATTTCACCCCGGAAAGCGCATCGGTCTGCCGGTTGAGCGCTCGCCAGCCAGCCTCGGCAGTCGCGGTGTCGCGATAGGCGCCGACCTGCACCGCGATGCGGTTGTCGCTCGCGCTCGACACGTTCGGCGTCGGCTTCGTCTCTTCGGCAGCTTTTTCAGGCGCATTCGCGGCAGGCGCAGGTGTTTCGCGCGCCTCGGCCAGGCGGCCCTCGCGGGTTTCGCCCTCGGCGACGGCAGGCGCCATGTCGCCGGTCCGTTCGAACGTCTTGCCACCCGGATCTTCGGGCCGTTCCTTGTAAGGCCCATCGGGTGCCGCGATTATGCTACCATCGGCAACCGGCGTGCCATCGGAACTGCGATTGGTGTAATACCAGAATCCGCCCACGAGCAGCGCCAAGACGACGAGGCCCATCACCACGAACCCAGTAATGCGCCATGCATCGACGCTTTCGATATCGTCGTAGTCGGACGATTCGAGCCACGGCAGCGCGTCATCGTCGCTCACCAAGCCGAGATCGTCCTCGTCATACGCAGGTTCTTCCTCAGCCTCGTCGAGTGCCGCGCCATCGAAGCCCTCGGCGTCGGCGAAGGCCTGCGGTTCAGCCGAAGCTTCGGGTTCAACGGGTTCCTGGGGTTCCGGCGCCGGTTCGGGCTCGGATAATGCCTCAGGTTCCGGTTCGGGCTCCGGTTCCGGCGCCGATTCAGCTTCGGGTTGAGGCTCGGGCTCGGGCTCGGGTTCAGGTTCGCTCGCCGCTTCGGCTTCATGCGGTTCTTCGGCAGGCGATTCGGCTGCCGCAGGCGCGTCGCCCTGCGGGGCGAGCGTACCGCCTTCGTTCGAATCGGCTTCCATCGCCACCGCGGGCTGCTCTTCTTCGACAGGCCGCGGTGCGTCTTCGGCTTCGGTTTCAGCCGATTCTCCATGCGATCCCTCATTCGAGGACGCATCCTCTTTCAGATCGAGATCCCCCTGATCATGCCCCTCGCGATCGTCCCCATCGATCATCCTCACATCTCCTCAACGGCCTCCACCCCGAGGAGACCCAGTCCATTGCGAATAACCTGTCCTATTTGTGCGACCAAATAAAGCCTTGCACCGCTCAGGCTTCGATCCTGTGTCAGGATGACCCTTTTTGACGCATCATCGTTTCCGGCGTTCCAGTAGGAATGAAACTCGGCGGCGAGGTCGTAGAGATAGAACGCGATCCGGTGGGGTTCGCGCGCCTGCGCCGCCGATTCGACCAGCCGCGGGTACTGCGCGGCCATCTTGACCAGCGCGAGATCGTCTGCGCTGAGCGCATAGAGCGCCTCATCCGATGGCGTAATCCCCTCGTCGGCGGCCTTGCGCATCGTCGAACAGATGCGGGCATGCGCGTACTGCACGTAGAAGACCGGGTTGTCCTTCGATGCTTCGACCACCTTGGCGAAGTCGAAATCCATTTGCGCCTCGGGCTTGCGGGTCAGCATGGTGAAGCGGACGACATCCTTGCCGACCTCGTCCACCACGTCGGCCAGCGTGACGAAGTTGCCCGAACGCTTGGACATGTTCACCGGCTCGGCATTGCGCATCAGCTGGACCATCTGGACCAGCTTCACGTCGAACGGCACCGGCGTGCCTTTCCCTTCACCCAGCGCAGCGACCGCCGCCTTGATGCGCTTGACCGTCCCCGCGTGATCTGCGCCCCAAATGTCAATCAGGGCATCGGCATTCTCGGCCTTCTGCATGTGATAGGCGAGATCGGCGCCAAAATAGGTCCAGCTGCCGTCCGATTTCTTGATCGGGCGATCCTGGTCGTCGCCGAACCGGGTGGAACGGAACAGCGGCAGTTCGACCGGTTCCCAATCCTCGGGCGTCTTGCCCTTGGGCTTTTCCAGTTCGCCATCAAAGACAAGCCCCTGTTCACGCAGCCACTTCTCGGCTTCGGCGGGCTTGCCCGCAGCCTGCAATTCGGCTTCCGAGGAGAACACATCATGGGCGATGCCCAGTTTGGCGAGGTCGGCGCGGATCAGGTCCATCATCTCTGAAACCGCGCGGGTGCGGAACAGCGGCAGCCATTCGCTCTCTGGCGCGGCGGCGTACTGGTCGCCGAACTCGTCGGCGAGCGCCTTGCCGACCGGCATCAGGTACTCGCCGGGATAGAGGCCCTCGGGGATTGCGCCCACGTCTTCGCCCAGCGCCTCGCGATACCGGATATGCGCCGACCGGGCGAGGACATCCACCTGCCCGCCCGCATCGTTGACGTAGTATTCGCGGATGACCTCGTGCCCCGTAGCCGCAAGCAGGCTGGCCAGCGCATCGCCCACCACCGCTCCGCGGCAATGGCCCATATGCATCGGCCCTGTCGGGTTGGCGGACACATATTCGACATTGACGCGATTGCCCTCGCCCATGGCCGAGCGCCCGTAGCCATCGCCCAGCGATGCAATGGCCTGCACCTCACCAAGCCATGCGCGATCCGCGATGCGAAGGTTGATGAAACCGGGGCCGGCGATTTCGGCGCTGTCGATATCGGGATCGCGTTGCAGGTGCTCGACGATCTTTTCCGCCAGCGCGCGCGGATTGGTCTTCGCCTGCTTGGCGAGCACCATCGCGGCATTGGTGGCGATATCGCCATGCGAGGGATCGCGCGGCGGCTCGACCGCGACATTGGCGCGCGGTGTATCGGCGGGCAGCACACCTTCCAATTCAAGCGCGGCGAGCACGGCGTCGAGCCGCTCCGCAAAGGTAGCGTAGAGTGTCTGGGTATCGGAAGCTTTAGGCTGGGTCATGGCGCGACCGCTTAGCCGGTTTCACGCGCCCCGCAAGGGAGCGCAGGCTTCGGTCGCCCCAATAGGGTCAGCGCGTGGCGTTGTAGGCGAGCTGATCTTCGGTCAGCTGGAAGCCGACAAGCAGTTCGAAACTGGCGGCCTGCACGGCTGCACGGACTTCCGGATCGGCCAGCGGATCGAGCGCTGCGTCGGGGTCGCCCGCCTTGCGGCGGCGCGTGATCCGCTCGCGCACATCCTCGGGCAAGGTCGCATCGGCACGGTTGATGAAGGCTCCGGCCTGCCCCTGGCCGACCGCGCGATCCTGCCCGTCGGCAAAGCTTACGCGCACCGTGCCCACGCGCTTGGTCACCACCGAACTGCCGCCGCGCAGCACGACCGAGAAATAGGGCAACTCCACCGTGCGCACACCGCGTGTATCGGCGCGGCTGGCGTACACGTCGAAAGTCGCATTGGCGTACACCTTCTCGCCCGCCTCGTCGCACGTGGTGCGCAGGTTGGTGATGTTCGCCTCTATGTCGAGATCGCTGGCAAGGCGGCTGCCTGCACTGCGGAAGGTTGTGATGTCGCCAGTGTAATCGGGGATGCCCACCGCCGGGCAAAGCGTACGAACGGCCTGAATTCCCACGCCTTCGTTCGTAACAATGCGGCCTTCCTTGGCGCACGCCGTCAACGCAAGAACGGCAATTGCGGGGGCAATAAAGCGGGCGGCAGGATGCATCTTGGTATCGTCCCTGATCGATCTTGTATTCAAACTGGTCCCGGCCACCTAGCGGCGCGCGAGCATAATGGCTAGATAGGCTCGCATGAACGCCGCCTTTCCCCCCGAGCAGCTCTCCCCCGAGAACGCGCCTGCCAAACCGGGCGCCCGACCGGGCCTGACGATCCTGATTGCGGCGCCTCGCGGCTTCTGCGCAGGTGTCGACCGTGCGATCGAGATCGTGGAGCGTGCGCTCGAGAAATATGGGGCACCGGTCTACGTTCGGCACGAAATCGTCCACAACCGCTATGTGGTCGACGGCCTGCGCGAGAAGGGCGCGATTTTCGTCGAGGAACTGGACGAGGTGCCCAATGACGCGCCGGTCGTGTTCAGTGCACACGGCGTCCCCAAATCGGTCCCGGCCGAAGCGGATCGGCGCAAACTGCTCTATGTCGATGCGACCTGCCCGCTGGTCAGCAAGGTCCACCGTCAGGCCGAACGCCAGCTGGAGAAAGACCGGCATATCATCTTCATCGGCCATGAAGGCCACCCGGAGGTGATCGGCACGATGGGCCAGGTGCCTGAAGGCAAGATCACACTTGTCGAAACCGTGGACGACGTGGCGAAGCTGCCTTTCACTCGTGACGACAAGTTGTCGTTCCTGACCCAGACCACGCTTTCGGTAGACGATACGCGGGATGTGATCGCTGCGCTCCAGGCGCGCTATCCCGATATTGCCGGGCCCAAGGCAGAAGATATCTGCTACGCCACGTCCAACCGGCAGGCGGCGGTGAAGGAACTGGCACCCGGCAGCGACCTGGTGCTGGTAATCGGCGCGCCCAATTCCTCCAATTCGCTGCGCCTTGTCGAAGTGGCGGAACGCTGTGGCACAACCGCCAAGCTGATCCAGCGGGCGAGCGAGATCGACCCTGCGTGGCTCGATGGCGTGGGGACGGTGGGCCTGACAGCCGGCGCCTCCGCTCCCGAAACGCTGGTCCGCGAAGTGGTCGACAAGCTGGCCGAATGGCGCGAGATCGACGAACGCCCGATCCTGGTCACCGAAGAGAAGATGACCTTCAAGCTGCCGCGCCAGCTGGTCGACTGATCCACTCGCGAGGGGCGCGCGCCTTGGCCGTCTACACCCACCTCACTGCTGCCGAAATCGAGGGGTTCTTGGCCGACTACGACGTCGGCGAGCTCCGCTCCGTCAAGGGCATTGCCGAAGGGGTTTCGAACTCCAACTGGCTGGTTGAGACCACCCAAGGCCGGTTTATCCTGACCATGTTCGAGGCGCGGACCGAGGCGGCAGACCTGCCGTTTTTCCTCTCCCTCCTCGATCACCTCTCGGCCAAGGACCAGCCCGTACCGCGCACGATCCATACGCACACAGGGCTGCAGATGCGCGATGTGCGGGGCAAACCCGCCGCGCTGATCGAGTTCCTGCCCGGCATTTCGATCGACGAGCCGGAAGAACCGCACGCGTTCGAAGTCGGCGTTGCCTTGGCCAATCTTCATCTTGCTGCGCAGGATTTTCCCCGGCTGCGCAAATCCTCTCTCTCGATCCCGATCTGCGTCGACATGCTGCACAGCCGGGCGGGCCAGTTCGACGCAATCGACCAGCAGTTGGCTCAGATCCTGCCCGATTGCGGGGACCATATCCGCGATATTCTGCCCACGGACCTGCCGCAGGGGACGATCCACGCCGACCTGTTCCCCGACAATGTCCTGTTCGTCGATGGAGCGGTGACGGGCCTGATCGACTTCTACTTCGCATATACAGGCGCATTCGCGTTCGATCTGGCAGTGTTGCACGCCGCGTGGAGCTTCGCACTGTGCGACAACACGTTCCGGCCCGACATCGGCTCCGCATTAATGGCGGGGTATGAGAGCCGCCGCGCATTGGAGGAGCGAGAACGGCCCGCCCTCCCCATCCTCGCACAGGCTGCGTGCCTGCGGTTTGTCGCAACACGGGTGGAAGACTGGTTCGCGACCCCCGAAGATGGCCTTGTGCGGCGCAAGGACCCCATGCAATTCGCTGAAAGGCTTGCATTTTATGCGCAGTCGGGCGACGCGCCCTTCCAATGAGCGATGTGCAGATTTTCACCGATGGTGCGTGCAAGGGCAATCCCGGCCCCGGCGGCTGGGGCGCATTGCTGCGCAAGGGCGCGACCGAGAAGGAGTTGTCGGGCGCGGAAACGGACACCACCAATAATCGCATGGAGATGACTGCCGCTATCGAAGCGCTATCCGCGCTCAAGCGGCCCTGCACCGTCGATCTCTACACGGACAGCAAATACATGATCGACGGGATCACCAAGTGGCTGCCGGGATGGCAGAAGCGCGGGTGGAAAACGGCGGACAAGAAGCCGGTCAAGAACGAGGACCTGTGGCGGCGCCTGTCGGAATTGAACGCCAAGCACCGGGTCACGTGGCATTGGGTCAAAGGTCACTCGGGCCACGCCGAGAACGAACGGGTCGACCAGCTCGCCAGCGAAGCCGCTGCGAGCATACGCTAGGAGTTGTCGACCGTTTCCGCGCCGGGCCCGTTCTTCTTGATCGAATCGATCGCGCTCCGGGCGCTCGCCTTGCTGGAATAGCCTTCGGTCGAGAACATGACCTCCGAGTTGTACTTGAAACGGACCCGGAATTCCCCGGCCTTGTCCTTGTAGATTTCGAAAGTGTGGGCCATCGCGCTTTCTCCTCTGGACTATCGCCGCAAGCCTAACCCTGCTTACGACAGTTTTCTACCCGAAGCGGTCCGGCAAGAAGTTTTTCGCATTGAGCGTACCGGTCATGTCATCGCACGGCCTGTCGAGATAAACCTGCGCTGCAAGCCGGGCGGCGGCAGGCGCGGTCTGAATCCCGTAGCCGCCCTGCCCTGCGAACCAGAAGAATCCAGGCACTTGCGCGTCCCAGCCGATCACCGGCTTGCGGTCGGGCGCAAAACTTCGCAACCCTGCCCACGTCCGCTCGACCTTGGTCAGCGCAGCATCGAATACCTTCTCGAACCGGTCGATGGCCTGCGCCACCGCGAGCTCCTCAGGCACGGCATCGCAGGGCGGCATCGGCGTTTCATCATGCGGGCTGAACCACATCGCATCCGCGCTTTCCGGCTTGAAATAGAAGTGGCCGGAAATGTCGAGGGTCAGCGGGCCGTCGCGCGGTGCGGGTGGATCGGCGCGCAATTGCAGCATGGTACGCTGGAGCGGCTGGACGCCGAGCGCGCGGGCACCGGCCAGATCGGCGACAGTGTCGGCCCAGGCACCTGCCGCATTCGCGAGCGATCCGGCACGCCAGTCGCGACCATCGGACGCCTGGAGTAGCCAGCCATCTCCGACGCGCTCTATCTGCTCGATCCTCGCGCGGGTAACCAGGTCAACGCCCTCACCCTTTGCAGACTTGAGATAATGTTGGTGCAGGCCCGCAACGTCGATATCGGCACAATGCGGCTGCCAGATCGCCTCGCACCATTCGGATCGCAGGCTGGGATAGTGATCTTGCGCCCTGCCCTTGGGCAAACGTTCGAACCGCGCGCCCGTATCGCTGAAGCGATCCACGAACGCTTCTATCTTCGGCACGTCTTCTTCACGACCAATATAGAGCGCACCGCGCGGAGCGAGAAACCCGCCTTCGCGCAAATAAGGCTCTGACGCGCGGCTCAGTGGGACAATGTCCGGCCCACCATAGCATTCTTCCCAGAACGCGGCCGAGCGCCCGGTGGTGTGGTAGCCGGGCATGTCCTCACCCTCGATCAGCAGCACGCGTGCATGCGGACCGATCTCTGCGGCAAGGCTCGCGCCCGCCATCCCCGCACCAATGATCGCCAGATCGTAGTCAGCCATCGATGCGATCTAGGGCTTTGCCGGCGCTTTGCGATCGAGGAAATCGGCGATGCCATCCATCGCACGATCGCGCACCGCATCGACCTCGCGCAGGATTTCGTGGTGAGCTTCCTTCTCGAACTTAAGCAGTTCGCCAAACGGAAGCCGTTTCGCCGCCCGCTCTATTGCCGCCCATGCCACCAGTTGGTCATTGGTCGTTCCAAACAGGAATACCGGTGTCTTCACGCCTTCGAGCGCGCCCTTTGCCTCGATCACACGCATAGACGCGATGGCGGCAGCCACCCAGCCCCAGCTTGCCGGGCCCATCGCCACATCGGGTCGCGCGTTGCGCCACCATAATTCGTCTTCATAGCGGTCAACGTCGTGCGTCAGCAGTGCGCCGCGATCCTCGGGCAGCGCGCCGGGCTTCTCGCTCGTCTTCCAAGCAGGGCGACGCGGATCGCCCAGTCGCGCCAGCGTCTTCGAGACCGGTCCAAGCAGCCAGAGCGGGCCGGGTGTGCCCGTAAGGCCGAGCATCGGGGCGGAGAGCACTGCGGCATCGGGCGTAGCACGCTTTTCGACCAGCGCGCGCAAGACAAGATGCCCGCCCATCGAATGCCCGATGAGGACGTGCGGACCCGGCGTTTCCTTGACCCACTGATCCCACAGGATGGCCAGATCGGCGGTCCAGGTGCCGAAATCGTCGATGTGCCCGGTCAGTCCGTCGTTTCCGAGCCGTCCCGAGGTGCCCTGACCGCGCCAATCGCTGGCGGTGACACGCCATCCTGCACGCGACCATTCGTCCAAACTTTCCAGGTACTTCTCGTAATGGTCGCCGCGCCCCGGCATGAACAGGATGGAGCCGCGTGCGCTGCCCTCTCCCTGACTGGGCCAGTCGATCCGCCTAATCTTTGCTCCGTCGGCAGCCTGCCAATGGCTTTCTTCAGCCGCTGCCGGGATGACACGACGGTCGATTGCATTGACAGGTTTCATACGACTATCGGTCATACAGGCAATTCCCCGGCTCTTGGTTACTTTTTGGTAAGCGCGAAGGCCTAGCACGTCACCCGGAACTTGGGAGACGGGGCCCGGCGACGATGAGCGAATATCTGCAATATGCACTGCTGGTAGGGCTGGCAATCGCGCTGGTGACGGCAGCGATCACCGATCTCAGGTCTCGCCACATTGCCAACTGGCTGACCGGCGCAGTCGCGCTGGGCGCGCCGCTGTTCTGGTGGGCCAGTGGCCTGTCCCTCTGGCCCGACATCGCCCTGCAACTCGCGGTCGCGCTGGCGGCCTTTGCTATCCTGGCCGTGCTGTTCGCACTCCGCGCAATGGGCGGCGGCGACGTAAAACTCCTCACTGCGCTCGCATTGTGGATTGCGCCTCTGCAATTCGGCCAGTTGGTCGTGCTGATGGCTCTGCTGGGCGGAGCGCTGACACTGGCATTCGGCGCATGGCACGTGATGCAGCGCCGCAAGGAACGGCTCGCAATTCCCTACGGCGTCGCAATTTCGGCAGCCGGCCTGTGGGTGCTTGCCGCGCATTACTTCCCCGCCGCCCATCAGGCGATCGGGCTGAGCGTGTGATGTCTGGTTCACTAGCGTGAACAAAGATCTCCCGCCCCGAAGCCAGACAAGGGGAGTGAACTCCATTTTAACCACTTCCCCCATAATCACCTCAACCATGTCGGCCAGAAGTCCGGCACCTGATCGATCTGGGGGTCACGTAAGTCATGGATAGGAAAAAGCTGGTTCTGTTGCTGGCAGCACTGGTCATCGCGGCAGGCACGGCCTTTATCGCGCGATCAATGTTCGCCGGGTCCAGCTCGCCCCAGGCGGTTGCAGCGGTCGGCGCGCCTGCCGAGCCCACGGGGCCGCGCGTACTGGTTGCCAATCGCAGCCTGCCGGTCGGGACGATCATCACCCAGGACGCCATCGGATTCCAGGCATGGCCCACCGAACTGGTGCAGGATGCCTATTTCATCGACGGAGAAGCGGACGTGACCCAGTTGCTGGGCACGGTCGTTCGCTATCCGATCACCGCCGGTGAGCCGGTGACGCAGGGCGGCCTCGTCGCGCCGGGCGATCGCGGTTTTCTTGCCGCCGCGCTTGGCCCGGGCATGCGCGCCGTCACCGTCCCGGTGAATGCCAACACCGCCGTTGCCGGGTTCGTCTTTCCGGGCGACCGGATCGACCTGATGATGACGCACGATGCCAACGGGCTGAAGGCGACCGAAACGATCCTTCGCAACCTGCGCGTGCTCGCCACCGACCAATCGACCAGCCAGGCGACCGTCGAAGGGCAGACCGCGGTGCGTACGTTCAGCACGGTCACGCTCGAGGTGACGCCCAAAATCGCAGAGAAAATCGCGGTCGCGCAGACGGTCGGCACGCTGAGCCTCTCGCTCCGCTCGATTGCCGATAACGCGTCCGATCTGGAGCGTGCGCTTGCATCCGGCGACATCAAGATTCCCGACGACGCGACGCCCGAAGAAGAAGAGCGGCTGCTCGCCCGGGCACGCGCCATGCCGAGCGATACTGCATCCTCTTACGTCACCGGGGCAGACGTTTCGCGCTTCGCAATCCGCACTGCCGTGCAGGCAGCGCCGCAAGGCAATACCGCCGCGCCGAGCGGACCAGCCCAGCCTGTGCGTGCAGAAGGCGCCGTCATGCCGGCAGCTCCTGCAGTACCGAGCGGCCCGACCGTTCGCGTGATGCGGGGCCAGCAGAGCACCAGCGTTTCCGCCGGAAAGTCCGGCGGCGTACAAACAAACACCGCGCAAACCACGATTATCGGGGAGCGCGACTGATCATGAAAAAGGCCAGCTTGATGATTGCCACGCATAGCAATGCCACGCCCGCGCGGGCCCGGCGCAAGCTTCGCCCTGCGCTGATCGGCGCCGCGCTGTTCGCTGCGCCGCTTGCCGCCATGCCGACCATGGCCGACGCCCAGACGGTCGTTCGTCCGACGCAGGATATCGTCCTGTCGATCGGCAAGGGAGAACTGATCAACGTGCCCGGTTCGATGAGCGACGTGTTCATCGCAAACGACACGATTGCGGATATCCAGGTCAAGTCGCAGCGCCAGCTCTACCTGTTCGGCAAGTCCGGCGGGGAGACCACGGTCTATGCCAGCAATTCTGCGGGCGATGTGATCTGGGCCGCCAATGTACGGGTCGGCTCGAACATCGGCAGCATCGACCAGATGCTGGCGCTGGCCATGCCGCAAGCCAAGATTTCCGTCGCCACGATGGGCAGCAACACCGTGCTGCTGACCGGTACGGTCGCCAACCCCGAGGATGCGGCAGAGGCGGAACGCCTGGTGCAGGCCTTCCTGGGCGATGAAACCAACGTTATCGCGCGTATCACCACGGCAACGCCCTTGCAGGTCAACCTGCAGGTCCGCTTTGCCGAAGTGAGCCGATCGCTGGTCCGCGCATTGGGCGCCAATTTGACCACGGTCGACAGTTCGGGCGGGTTCAAGTTCGGCGTGGCCCGCGGTCGCGGCGCCTTTGCGCAGAACGTGCCTTCCACGATCGATCCGGTGACTGGCCAGCGCATCCCCGCAGGGCCGCTCGCAGTGGGCCAGAACTACGAAGGCGCGGGCTACAACATTGTCGACAACATCCAGGGCGGAACCACGCTTGCCGGTGTCGGACGCCTGCTGGGCCTCGATATCGGCGCGGCACTCGATCTGGCGGAGACCAACGGGCTCGTCAGCACGCTTTCGCAGCCTAACCTGACCGCACTTTCGGGCGAAACGGCAGACTTCCTTGCCGGCGGCGAATTCCCGATCCCGATCAGCCAGGGCCTCGGCTCGACCTCGGTCGAATACCGCAATTACGGCGTGAAGCTGACCTACACGCCCACAGTACTGGCCAATGGCCGCATTTCGATCCGTGTGGCGCCCGAGGTATCGGAGCTTTCCACGCAGGGCGCAGTGACGCTCGACGGGTTCCAGATCCCCGCGCTCATCACGCGCAAGGCATCGACCACGGTCGAACTGGGTTCGGGCCAGAGCTTCATGATCGCCGGCCTGATGAGCAACAATGCCCAGAGCACGATCGACAAGGCCCCCGGCCTCGGCGACGTGCCGATCCTGGGCAACCTGTTCCGCTCCAACAGCTTCCGCAAGGGCGAAACCGAACTGGTGATCGTCATCACACCCTATCTGGTGAAGCCCGTCGACGGGAATGACATCCGCCTGCCTACCGATGGGTACTACAGCCCGACGGTACTCGAACAGCTCGGAATGAAGGAAACGGGCGGCCCCCGGGCAGGTCAGGCCGGTCGTCCCATGCCGAGTGCGAGCGACCGCCAATCTGCTGCCCCGGGAATTTCGCAGGGCGACACGAGCAACCAGCGCCAGGCCCAGCAACCGCGCCGGAAAGAGCGCAGCGCTTCTGCCGCGCCCGGCTTCAGCATCAACCAGTGAGAGGACCTACGGCCATGACCACTACCAAGCGCATTGCCGCAGCCGCGATTGCCTCCACGCTCGCCCTCTCGCTCTCCGCGTGCGGCGGGAACATGAACCGCAGCCTCTATTCGACGGCGCAGCCCGTGGTTGAGCGCACGCACTACACGCTCGACCTTGCAGGCGGCCCCGGCGGCCTGTCGATCCCCGAACAGCGCCGTCTTGCAGGCTGGTTCGAAGCGCTCGACCTCAAATACGGGGACCGTGTTGCGATCGATGCGGACACGACAAGTCCGGCCACCACTGCCGCAGTTGCCGCGATTGTCGATCGCTACAGCCTCGCTCTGAGCGACCAGGCCCCGATTACCGAAGGTTTCGTGCAGCCCGGCTACACCCGCGTGGTCGTCACCCGCTCCATCGCGACCGTGCCCGGCTGCGCGGATTGGTCGGACGACTACGATGGCAACTACGCCAACGCGACCAGCCGCAACTACGGCTGTGCCACCAACAGCAATTACGCGGCAATGGTCGCCAATCCGGAAGACCTGATTCGCGGACGGGAAAGCGATGGCAGGCCCGTCGTGACCACATCGAACCGCGCGATCGAGGCCTATCGCAGCGGGAACGGCACGTCGGGCGCTGGCAGCGCCGCGGCGACCGCCGGCAGCCCGGAATAGCGCAGGGAATGAACGAGGAAGCACGATGAACGCACCGTGGAATTCAGGCATGCCGGGCAACCGCGATCCCTTCGCCGCCTTCATTTGCGACGATAACGCGCTCGATACGCTGCGTCCTGTCGTGGCAGAGCTTGGCTGGGCGCCGGAAAAGTGCGCCAAGGGCGGGCTGCGCAACGCAATCCAGAGCCTGTCGGTCACCTCCAGCCCCAACATTTTGCTGGTAGACCTGTCCGAATGCAGCGATCCGTTGACCGAGATCAACGGGCTCGCCGAAGTCTGCGAGCCCGGCACGGTGGTGATCGCCGTGGGCCAGGTCAACGACGTGCGGCTCTACCGCGATCTGCTCGCCAGCGGGATCCACGATTATTTGCTGAAACCGCTCGCCGCGACGCAGTTGCGCGATGCGCTGAACGAGGCGCAGGCCGTGTTCAGTGCGCCCAAGGCCATCGACGCACAGTCGGCCAAACGGCACGTCTCGACCGCAGTCGTCGGGACACGTGGCGGGGCTGGCGCATCGACCGTCGCGACATCGCTCGCGTGGCTGTTCAGCGACGAACAGAAGCTGCCGACCGCCCTGCTCGACCTCGATGTGCACTTCGGCACGGGCGCACTTACGCTCGACCTCGAGCCGGGCCGCGGCCTGACCGACGCGATCGACAATCCCAGTCGTATCGACGGACTGTTTATCGAACGCGCGATGATCCGTGCAAACGACAACCTAGCAGTGCTTTCGGCCGAGGCGCCGATCAGTGCCCCGATGATGACCGACGGCGCGGCCTTCGTGCAGCTGGAAGAGGAATTCCGGCAGGCGTTCGAAATCACCGTGATCGACCTGCCGCGCAACATGCTGATCAACTTTCCGCAGTTGCTGGCGGATGTGAACATCATCACGCTGGTGTGCGAGTTCACGCTGGCTTCCGCGCGTGACGCGATCCGCATTCTCAGCTGGCTCAAGACCTATGCCCCGCACGCGCAGGCGCTGGTTCTGGCGAACAAGGCGCAAAACGGACTGGGTGAGATCACCCGCGCGGATTTCGAAGCCTCGATCGAGCGGAAGGTCGATTTCGTGCTTCCCTACGATGCCAAGGCCGCAACCAACGCGGCCAAGCTGGGCCAGGCCTTCGTCGAGGCCAACAAGTCCAGCAAGGTCACCGGGCAGCTGCGCAGCGTTGTCTCGCACGTGCTGTCCGCCGGTGACGAGGTGGCCGAATCCGAAGAGGCGTCAACCGACAAGAAGTCGTTGCTCGGCGCGCTCGATCTGAAGTCGATCATGTCCACGGGCAAGCGCGGCAAGACGTCGGCGGCGAAGAAATCCAAGACCAAGGGGGCGGCGAAGGCCGACGCCTGATTCAACTGGCACGTCCCGGCCCATCCGGGAGCCGCCCTTTGAAAGCAGGTAACGGACCAAGAAAGAGGCAATGGACCTTTTCCAGATCTTCTTGCTGATTGTCGGCCTCTCCGCCGCTGTCGGGCTCGTCTATGCGAGCCTGAGCGCACCTTCGTCGCGCAAGCAGGTGCAAAAGCGGCTGAGCGGCGTGCGCTATCGCCATTCGGAAAGCGCCGACGCCAAGGTCGAATCGCAGATGAAAAAGGCGATGGCTGCGCGCAAGCCCAAGGTCCACAAGGTTGCCGGCAGCAATTCACGCACCGAAGCGCTGATCCTGCGATTGCAGCGGACCGGCATGGGCTGGACTGTCTCGCAATATATCTACGTCAGCCTGGGGTTGAGCGTGTTGGTAGGCCTGATCCTATTCCTCCAGTCGGGCGTGGCCCTGCTATCGCTGATCGGCGGCCTGCTGATCGGTGCAGGCCTGCCGCATATGGTGGTGGGCTTCTTCATCAAGCGCCGCACCACGCAATTCGTCACCAAGTTCCCGGACGCGATCGACCTGCTAGTTCGCGGCCTGCGATCCGGCCTGCCGGTGACCGAGACATTGGCGGTGGTCGCGCAGGAAATCCCCGGCCCCGTGGGGATCGAATTCAAGGGCATCATCGAACGGATCAAGATCGGCCGGTCGATGGAGGAATCGATGCAAGTCAGCGCCGACCGGCTCAACATCGCCGAATTCAACTTCTTCACGATCACACTCGCGATCCAGCGCGAGACGGGTGGCAACCTGGCAGAAACGCTCTCCAACCTCTCCGACGTGCTGCGCAAGCGCAGCCAGATGAAGCTCAAGATCAAGGCGATGAGCTCTGAATCCAAGGCCTCCGCCTATATCGTCGGCGCATTGCCGTTCCTCGTCTTCGGGATGATCTTCTGGATCAACCCCGACTATATCGGCGCCTTCTTCGAGGATGAGCGCCTGATCGTGATCGGCCTTGGCGGGCTCGGCTGGATGGGCATTGGCGTGTTCATCATGGCCAAGATGGTGAGCTTCGAGATCTGATGGACTTTGCCCCCGCCTTCCTCTTCGGGACGCCCGCAGGGCCCACCTTGCTGGGCTTCGACGTCATCATGGTGGCGACGCTGCTGGTCGGTGTTGCCGCGCTTGCCATGATGCTGGCGATCTACGCGGCGGTGACCGTGCGCGATCCCATGGCCAAGCGGGTCAAGGCGCTGAATGCCCGGCGCGACGAGCTCAAGGCGGGAATCGTCAAGGAGCACGGGCGAAAGCGCAAGAGCCTGGTCCGCCGGACCGAGAAGACCGACAAGGTCAAGGACACGCTCAACAGCTTCAAGATCCTGCAGCCCAGCCAGCTGGCGGAAGTACAGCAGAAGCTGGCCCATGCGGGTATCCGCAACAAGGAATACGCCGTCTACGTGATCGGTGCGCGCGCGATCCTGCCGATCGTACTGGGACTGCTGGCATTCTACTTCTTCTACCTGTCTGACGCGTTTCCCGATTGGGGCAGCTTCAAGCGGCTGGGCGCGCTCTCCGCTGCGGTATTCCTTGGCTACAAGGGGCCGGAACTCTACATCGCCAACAAGGCCAAGAAGCGCACGGATGCGATCCGCAAGGGCCTGCCCGACGCGCTGGACCTGTTGGTGATCTGCGCCGAAGCCGGCCTGACGGTCGATGCCGCGTTCAACCGGGTCGCCAAGGAACTGGGCCGCGCCTATCCCGAATTGGGCGACGAATTCCTGCTGACCGCCATCGAGCTGTCGTTCCTGAACGAGCGCAAGAAGGCGTTCGACAACCTCGCCTACCGTGTCGACCTGGAAGCGGTACAGGGCGTGGTCACCACGCTGGTCCAGACCGAACGCTACGGCACGCCGCTGGCATCGGCGCTGCGCGTGCTTTCGGCCGAATTCCGCAACGAGCGGATGATGCGTGCCGAAGAGAAGGCCGCGCGCCTGCCCGCGATCATGACCGTACCGCTGATCCTGTTCATCCTGCCCACACTGTTCATCGTGATCCTTGGCCCGGCAGGCTGCAGCATCGCGGACGCATTCGCGAATTAGAGACCGCCTAGACGGGATCCGCTCGTCCTGAGCCTGTCGAAGGGCGAGCGCGAGGCTTCGTTCGCGGTTCGACAAGCTCACCACGAACGGGCTTGGTGCAGACTCTAACTCAGCACCCGCCCCGCCACGGCATCCAGCTTCGCCATCAGCGTCTTGTCGCGCATTTCGGGTGCGGTGATGATCGCATGTTCCAGCGCCGTATCCACCGGGCTCGGCGCGCGCGTATCGGGCAGGGTTGCGACCAGTTCGTCGAGCATCGCGCGGGCGCGGTCCGCATTGCCTTTGAGCACTGCGAGGATATCGAACGCCTCGACCCCCGCTTCCTCGTCGCGCCAGCTGTCGTAGTCGGTGACCATGCCGATCAGCGCGTAGGGCAACTCCGCCTCGCGGGCGAGCCGCGCCTCGGGCATCCCGGTCATCCCGATTACGTCCCCGCCCCAGCCGCGATACATGCGGCTTTCGGCGCGGGTGGAGAATTGCGGGCCTTCCATCGCCACATAGGTTCCGCCGCGATGCACGGTCGATCCGCTCGCCTCCGCCGCATCGGCGACCAGCGCGGCGAGGCGCGGACACACCGGATCGGCAAGGCTCACGTGCGCGACCAGACCTTCGCCGAAGAAGCTCTGCGGCCGGTCACGCGTCCGGTCGATGAACTGGTCGACGCCCACGAAATGCGTCGGCGCCATTGCCTCGCGCAGCGATCCGATCGCGCTGATCGCCAGCAGGTCGGTCACGCCACAACGTTTCATCACGTCGATATTGGCGCGGTAATTGACGCTATCGGGCGATTTCGCATGCCCTGCCCCGTGCCGCGCCATGAAGGTGAGCCGCACGTGGCCGATTGTACCCGTGGTCACCGGGCCGGAGGGTTCGCCAAAGGGAGAAGACACCTCGATCTGCTGCTGTCCCTCAAGCTCGATCCCTTCGTACAGGCCCGAACCGCCAAGGACGCCAATATGCCACGCGGTACTGCTCATTTGTATTCGGGCTCCTGCCACCAGGGATAGAAATCGGGCATGTCGGTGCTGACCTTGCCGGTGAATTCGGGGGGCCGTTTTTCGAGGAAGCTGGCGATGCCTTCTTTGGCATCGGCCCCACGCGAAAGGCGATAGATCGAACGGCTGTCGATCCGGTGCGCCAGCATCGGGTGTTCGAGCGAGGAAAGCCGCCACAGCATCGCGCGAGTCATCGAGACCGAGATGGGCGAGCTGTTTTCCGCGATCTCGCGCGCCAAGCCAAGCGCGGCATCCATCAACTCGCCTTGCGGGTGGACCGAACGGACCAGCCCCGCATCCAGTGCTTCGCTCGCGTCGAAGATTCGCCCGGTCATGCACCATTCGAGCGCGGTCGGCAGGCCGACCAACCGGGGGAGGAACCAGCTCGACGCGGCCTCGGGAGTGATCCCGCGCCTGGCAAAAACGAAGCCAAAGCGCGCATTGTCCGAACACAGCCGCATGTCGAACGGCAGTTGCATCGTCGCGCCGACACCCACCGCGACGCCATTGCACGCGCCGATAAGCGGCTTTTGCGAATTGAAGAGGCGCAGAACCAACTGCCCGCCGCCATCACGCACGATGGGATCGGACAGGTCGTCGACCGTCTTGGGGTCTGAAAAGACGTGCCGCTTCGTGCCGTCGGGGTTGTCCGGCGGTGTCAGATCCGCCCCCGCGCAAAACGCCCGCTCCCCCTCACCTGTAACAATGACAGCGCGCACTGCGTCGTCCGCATCGGTCGCGTCGATCGCCGCGATCAGTTCGTCACGCATGACATGCGTGAACGCGTTCATCTTTTCCGGGCGGTGCAGCGTGATCGTGGCGATTGCGCCATCAATATCGAGCTTAATCTGGGTGAAGTCAGGCAATGGCGTGGTCTCCTCGCTGACACACCTGACACAGTGTTATGACGCAGAAAACCGCCTTGGGCACAGCAGTGCCCGGTTCACATATTTTCGAGGGGTTGCAGGTGGCCATCTCGCAAGCGCGATAGAGCACTCGCGGCGTGGTAGGAAAGGCCGAACCTGTGCGATCCACCCATTGCAATCCATGCGGAGCGGGCCGGTCACCGCAGACATGCAGCAACCGGCCCTGCAATGGCGCGGATGATGTCAGCCGATCAGTGCGATTCGTGGCCCAGCGCGGCGGCAATCACGTCGATCCGGCCCCACGTCGCCAGATCGCCAGCTGCGGCCTTGGCCCGCGCGACATCCATGCCCCATGCTGCTGCAAGCACCTGCGCATCGCTGTAACCGTAAGGGAGATCGTTCCACTCGCAGCTGGCACCCCGCCCGCGGCTTTCGTTCAGCAGCAGCGGAATATTGGCCACCAGCCCTACCCCGACCTTGTTGCCGATTTCGATTTTGCCCTGGTAGGGATCGGTCCCGTACAATTCGCCCAACAGCTTGGCATCGCAATAGGAATATCCCGAGGCCCAGAAGCGGTCGAGCGCGGTCTGCTCCATGTGCGGATCGTGCCAGTCTTGCTCGTCTCCCTCGCCACCCAGCAGGCCATAGACCTCGCCACTATTGCCCATGGTGAACATGCCCGCAGCGCGCGCCTTGGCATCCCAGGTCTCTATGCCCCAAAGCTGCCCGAGCTGCTCCGCATCCGAATAGGCAAGGCCGGTATCGGCCCATTCGCAGGCATGGCCGCGATTACGACTGGTCTGGAGTAGCGGGCCGAGATTTTCGGCATATCCGCCGACGATCTTCATGCCGATCTGGATCTTGCCTTCGTAGGGATCCATTCCCCAGACCGCACCGACCAGCTTGGCGTCGCAATAGGTATAGGCTGAGTTGACGAAGGCGCTAACATAGTCGCTTTCGGTTTGCGCCACGAGCGGCTGGTAAGCGACGATTCCCGCCGCAGATGTCGTCAGCATCAAAGCCAGGGCGACGCGGATGCCGCGACGGCGTCCTGTTCGAGTGGTCATGTTTCCCCCCTCAGGTTTCGCGACCCTTCAAGAGCGACCGGCTGCCTGCCTAACACGAAATACCGCCAATGTCTGTGACCGGGTCATGAACCGGCGAGTGCGGGGATTGCCTGTGTCAGATCGGCACCTTCAGGTGGAATGGCCGGTTCGGACGGGTCGAGGCAAAAGCGCAGGATCGCTTCGCATCCACGCGCCCAGCGCACGATGTCGCCTGCATCGAGCGTGGCGGGGAAGATGCGGAACTCGATGGTGTCCTTGTTGGGCGACGCGTTGACGAGATTGGCGAGATTGAGGTCGCACCATTTCTTCAGCCCCGCCTTGGAGAGCCGCGCGCGCGCCGCTTCCCATTCGAGCGACTGGAACTCTGCTGTTCCTGTCATTTCGGCCAGGCCGGGCGGCCAGCCGCCGGTGCGCACGCAGGCCGGGTTGCTCCGGGCGAAATCGCGCAGAGCCGCGTGGTGCGCGGTATAGAAGGCGACCAGCCGGGCGACCGCCTTTGCGCTGCGCATCGGCTTTGCGTCGAAATGCAGGTGCGTTGCGCCTTCGTGCGGGATCGCGAACCCAAGCGCACGGGCATCGGCGAGGAGCGCATCGATAGCCTCTGCGTGGTCGCGTTCTATCGGCGCAGTGACGATCTCGCACGGACGTTCGCGTTCGCCGGGCAGCGGCGCGCCGATGGCGATGGAGGATCCCTGCGCGTCCACCACGCGCACCATGCCGCCTTCGTGATGTTCGGCCTCGGTCCCGAACAGCGCCGCAAAAGGATCGAGTACCCGGTCGAGCGGCTGTGCCGCGTCGCAATTCTGCTGGGCCAGCCGCAACAGCCGCGCATCGTCTGCCACCAGGCGATACCAGCCGGGATGCGGGGCATGGGACTTGTCGAGATCGCGCTGCAAGGTCAGGTCGTCGACGAAGCTGGCGACCCACGCACCGCTGGCGTCCGTCACCCGGTAACCAAGGGTGAGGTTTTCGAACACGGGCTGGCCCGGCAGCGCACTGGTCTCGCTTTCGGGATGGAAGATACGGGTGGCAGTGCCGCCGACCCGCTCCGCCACGCGGGACGCCAGCGTCTCACGGCTCGCACCCTTCGGAGCGAGTAGCTCGATCTCGACCCCGATTTTCCATCCAAGTTTGCCCATGCCCCCTACCCCTAACGAAAATGGGCCCCTGCGTCCGGCAGGAGCCCATCCTCTAGCACATTCGCGCGATGCTTACCGCGGCGCCATGCGGATTGCACCGTCGAGGCGCACGTCCTCACCATTGAAGTAGGTGTTTTCCAGCATGACCATCGCCAGCTTGGCGTATTCTTCCGGGTTGCCGAGGCGCTTGGGGAACGGGACCGAGGCATTGAGCGCTTCGATCGCCTTTTCGGGCAGCCCCATCAACAGCGGCGTGTGGAAAATGCCGGGCAGGATCGTGTTCACCCGGATGCCCTCGCCCATCAGGTCGCGCGCGATGGGCAAGGTCATGCCCACAACGCCGCCTTTGGATGCCGAGTAGGCCGCTTGGCCGATCTGGCCGTCTTCGGCAGCGACGCTCGCCGTGTTAACAATCGCGCCGCGCTCTCCGTCTTCGTTCAGCGGGTCGAGCGTCAGCATGCCCGCAGCCGAGTGTGCGATGCAGCGGAACGTGCCCACGAGGTTCACCTGGATCACAAAGTCGAAGGCGGAGAGCGGGAAGTGCTTGATGCTGCCGTCTTCTTTGGACCGGCTCGCGGTCTTGATCGCGTTACCGATGCCGGCGCAGTTGACCAGGATACGCTCCTGCCCATGCGCCTCGCGCGCCTTGGCGAAGGCGGCGGCGACATCTTCCTCGCTCGTCACATTGACCTTGCAGAAGGTGCCGCCCAGTTCCTTGGCGACCTTCTCGCCCTCGTCTTCCTTCATGTCGAAGATCGCGACCTTGGCGCCCTTCGCGGCGATGGCGCGCGCGGTGGCGAGGCCAAGGCCCGATGCACCGCCGGTGACGACGGCGGGGGTTTGTGCGGAAATTTCCATGATTCTCTCTCCGGTTGGAATTGGGATTTCAGAGCATCTCGACGATGGTCACGTTGGCGACACCGCCGCCTTCGCACATCGTCTGCAGCCCGTATTTCTTGCCGCGCGCCTTGAGCGCGTGGAGCAGCGTCGCCATCAGCTTCGTGCCGCTCGCGCCCAGCGGGTGGCCCAGCGCAATCGCGCCGCCATTGACGTTGAGCTTCGCCGGGTCCGCGCCGACGTGCTTCAGCCACGCCATCGGCACAGGCGCGAAGGCCTCGTTCACCTCGTACAGGTCGATATCGTCGATGGAGAGGCCTGCCTTCTTCAGCGCCTTGTCGGTCGCGAATAGCGGCTCTTCCAGCATGATGACCGGGTCCCCCGCGGTCACCGTCAGGTCGACGATCCGGGCCAGCGGGGTGAGCCCGTGTTTCTTGAGCATTGCCTCGGACACGATCAGCGCCGCACTCGACCCGTCGCAGATCTGGCTGGCCGATGCGGCGGTGATACGCCCTTCGGGGCTGAGCAGCTTGACGCTGGCAATCCCTTCGAGGCTGGCGTCGAACCGGATGCCCTCGTCCACCGTATGCATCTTCTCGCCCTCGGGCGTTTCGATGGGGATCGGCACGATCTCCGCATCGAAGGCGCCCGCCTCGGTCGCGGCCTTCGCCTTTTCGTGGCTGGCGAGCGCGAATCGATCCAGCTCATCCTTCGAGAAGCCATGCTTTTGCGCCATCATCTCGGCGCCCATGAACTGGCTCCACTGGACGCCGGGGTACTTCTTCTCGAGCCCGGGCGACTTATAATTGCCCAGCCCTTCCTTCATGTGGAACATCGCGGAGCTGCCCATCGGCACGCGCGTCATGCTTTCGACACCGCTGGCGATCACGACATCCTGCGTCCCGCTCATCACCGCCTGCGCGGCGAATTGTATGGCCTGCTGCGAACTGCCGCACTGCCGGTCGATCGTCACCGCGGGCGTGCTCTCGGGCAGGTGCTTCGTCGCGAGCACCGCGTTGCGGCCCACCTGCATCGCTTGCTGGCCCGCCTGGCTGACGCAGCCCATGATCACATCGTCGACTGCCTTCGGGTCGATCCCGGTGCGCTCCACCAGCGCGTCGAGCGTCTGCGCAGCAAGATCGACCGGGTGCACATCGGCCAGTGCCCCACCCCGTTTGCCACCTGCTGTGCGCACCGCGTCGACGATAAATGCGTCGGCCATTCGTATCTCTCCTGCTTATCTCTTCGATGGACCTTGTGGGATGCTGCGTGGGAGCCCCCCGATTGCGAGTCAAGCAGCGATGAAGGTTCGAACGCGGCTGGCCATGTGGAGCCCGCCTCACGATCTTATGTCTCGTTTTGGGATTTCAGAAGCGCGGTTATCGGCGCCGCTCGGCCCCCAAACGCAACTTTATTACTTCTAATTGCAGGAATGTTGCGAAAGGCCGCAGCACTGTCACCGAGATGCCACAGGAATTTCACTTCGGCGGAAAACGGGGCCTATTGCTTTTGCATTATGAGTGTCCCGCGTTAATCCTGCAGCCATTCCATCTTTGGGGGTCACGTGCGTGCTATGCGCTGCCGACAGGGACTGGAGAAATGGTCTGGGGAGCGAACCAAACGTCTCCCCGGACGAGCAACGAAGGGAAATGCTCAAGATGACAAACAAAAGCTTTTATAAGCGGCTGCTTGCGTCGGGTACGGCTCTGCAAGCGGTTGCACTGATCGGGGGCGGCGCTGCCGTTACCATGGTCGCTGCACCCGCTGCCGCGCAGGACTATACCCGCGGTACGCTGCAGGGTACGGTTCTCGACGCCAGCGGCGCTCCGCTGTCCGGCGCCGAAGTGACCGTTACCTCGAACGCCCAGGGCTTTAGCAACACCGTCACCACCGACGCCACCGGCCAGTTCCGCGTCACCGCGCTGCCGACCGGTACGTACACCGTGGTCGTCCGCTCCGGCGGCGCCGTGGTCGTGGAAGACCGTGGCACCACCGTGCTTGCCGGCCAGACCAACACCTTCCGCTACGCTGCGGCCGGTGGTTCGACGGGTTCGTCGGGCGAAGTTCTGGTTGTTACCGGTACGCGCGTTGCGGTTGCTGACTTCCAGGCCACCCAGACCGGTGTGACCCTGGACGTCCAGGAACTCGCTGAAACGGTTCCGGTCGGTCGCGACCAGACCTCGCTCATCCTGCTCGCTCCGGGTACGACTGCTGGCGACAGCGGCTTCGGCAACCTGGCATCGATCAGCGGCGCGACGGTTGGTGAGAACGCCTACTACGTCAACGGCCTGAACATCACCGACTTCCGTAACTTCCTCGGTGGTTCGATCATTCCGTTCGAATTCTACCGCACGCTCGACGTCAAGACCGGCGGCTACCAGGCCGAATATGGTCGCGCGCTGGGTGGTGTGACCTCGGCTGTTACCAAGTCGGGTTCGAACGAGTTCGAAGCCGGTGCCGTGATCACCTTCAGCCCGGATTCGCTGCGTTCGAACGCACCGAACACCTTCGTTGACGCGGACGGCCTGTTCTACGCCGACGACACCACGGGCGCAGCCTGTGTGCCGGGCACGGCCAACTGTTCGGAAACGACCGCTACGGAAATCGGTGCGCTGAACGAGGACGATTACTCGCAGGGTCTCCAGGCGAACTTCTACGCCTCGGGTCCGATCATCAAGGATCGCCTGTTCTTCTACGCGCTGTACAATCCGCGGGACAACGAAAGCGCGGGCACCAGCTCGTCGGGTGGTCGTCGCACGATTATCCGTAACAAGAGCCCGTTCTTCGGCGGCAAGCTCGACTTCGTGATTGCCGATGGTCACCGTCTGGAAGGTACCTACTTCCGCGACAAGCAGACCCAGACCGTGCAGTACATCGAGTACGATCCGACCACGGATTCGCTCGGTGCCGTGCAGGGCGGCCTGATCCAGGAGTTCGGCGGTGACAACTTCATCGTGCAGTACTCGGGTCAGTTCACCGACTGGTTCTCGATCTCGGCAGCTTACGGCCAGAACAACAACGTCGGTACGCAGGTTGCGAACCCGAACCTGGCCTACATCCTGTCGCGCATCGGCGGTACGTTCGTTGCCGGCGGTACGGCTACGGGCAACCTGTCCGATTCGGATAAGCGTGAAATCTACCGCGCCGATGCCGATCTGTATGTCGACTTCCTGGGTGAACACCACTTCCGTGCCGGCTTCGATCTCGAAAAGCTGTCGGCTCAGGAACTGACGACCTACAACGGCTCGGGCTACCGCTACGACGTTCGTTCGAACCTGAACATTCGTTATTACTACTATAACGAAGGTGCTTTCTCGACCGACCAGCGTGCGTTCTACCTGCAGGATTCGTGGTCCATCATGGATGGCCGCATCAACCTGCAGCTCGGCGTGCGTAACGACAACTTCAAGAACTACACCCAGCTGGGTGACAAGTTCTACGACTCGGGTGACCTGTGGGCCCCGCGTCTGGGTGGTTCGTTCGACGTGTTCGGCGATGGCCGCACCAAGATCGTTGGTTTCTGGGGCCGGTACTACCTGCCGATCGCAACCAACACCAACATCCGCCTTGCCGGCGCCGAGACGTATTATCGTCAGATTCACTTCTACGGCACCAGCACCGATGCGGATGGCAATGGTATCCCCGATTTCTACACGCTTGACGGCAATGGCGACATTGTCGGCTTCGTGTCGAACTTCCCGCTGGGTACCAACGTCTGTCCGGCTGGTTCGCCGAACGCTGGCGAGGTTTGCCACTCGATCTACGGTGACGGGACGCTTGGCCCGACGGACACCCTGGTGTCGTCGACGCTCAAGCCGAGCTACACCGATGAGTGGCTGATCGGTGCCGAGCACCGCTTCGGTGACTGGACGGTTGGCCTGAACTACATCAACCGTCGTCTGGGTGCGACGCTGGAAGACGCCGCGATCGACGCTGCTGTGCTTGCCTATTGTACCGCCAATGGCGTTGCAGGCTGTGCCAGCGAGTGGACCGGCTTCCACCAGTACGTGCTGCTGAATCCGGGTGAAGATGTGACGGTTCGCCTCGATGGCGACTGCTCCATCGCCGGTCAGTGCGATGTCGTGACGCTGGCGGCTGCCGATCTCGGCTATCCGCAAGCGGTTCGTGACTACGACGCGATCGAGCTGGAAATCGAGAAGGCCTTCGACGGCTTCTGGGGCTTCAACTTCAACTACACCTGGACCAACCTGGTTGGTAACTTCGAAGGTGCGGTGAAGTCGGACAACAACCAGTCGGACGCTGGCCTGACGCAGGACTTCGACCAGCCGGGCTTCCTCGACGGTGCGTATGGCGATCTCGCCAACGGCCGCGAGCACGCGTTCAAGTTCTACGGACGTGTGAAGCCGACCGACTGGCTCGACATCGGCGTGAATGCGATCCTCGAATCGCCGCGTAAGTTCAGCTGTATCGGTAACTACCAGAACGATAGCTCGACCTTCGAGTACTCGTATGGTGCCGCTTCGTTCTACTGTCGTCAGGCACAGTTCGGCGGTGACGGTCTCGACAGCGGCCTGAACGACGGTACGGGCACCGGTTCGGTGCTGGTGCCGCGCGGTACGGCCTTCGAATCGGACTGGAACAAGCGTATCGACCTCGGTGTCACGCTTACCCCGGCCCCCGAAACGATGCCGGGCGTCAAGTTCCGTGTCGACGTGTTCAACGTCTTCAACTGGGACTCGGTGCTGGATCGCTACGAGTTCGGCGATTACAACTTCGGTGGTGCACACCCCGACTTCGGTCGGGCGACGGGCTACCAGTCGCCGCGTTCGGTTCGCCTCTCGGCGTTCCTGCGCTTCGGTGGCTCGAACTAATCGTTCGAACCAGTCGAAAGACACACAAAATGGAAAGGGGCGGCTCGATGCCGCCCCTTTTTTTGTCTATGGACCACCCCGTGAATATGCAGTCTCTCCAAGCCGCCGCCGCCCAGTTCAAACAGGCGCTCCAGCGCGATGACCGGACCGGCCTGGTCGAAGCCGCAAAGGTCCTGGTGTCCCAATCCGCGCCCCTGGGGCCCCAATGGTCGGGCGCCGCGGACCAGCTCGTGCGCTGGGGTGAGCTCGAACTGGCACTCAGCGCGCTCGATCTGTGGAAGGCGCAAGGCGCCCCGCCCTTCGCGGCCGAGCACCAGCAGGCCGTGCTGCTCGCCCGCACTGGTCACAACCGCGCAGCGCTCGATAAAGTGACCGCGATTCCCGAAAACCTGCCTGCGCCCGAGGCAAACGCCTATCTGCGTGCGTCCGCTGCCGTGACGCTCGGCGATCTCGAGACGGCGGAAGCAGAGTTCCGGCGGGTGCTCAAGGCAGTGCCCGAATCGGCCCGCTCATGGCTCGGCCTTGCCCAGATGGAGCGGCTGACCGAAGAGGATCGGCGGTCGATCGAGGTCCTGGCCGCTTCCGGCGCTGCAAAAGAGCAAACCGATCGGGCCGCGCTGGAACATGTTCTCGCGCTGCTCGCCCACCGGGAGCGCGATTTTGCAACCGCATTCGCCCACTACCGCCGCTCGACCGAGATCAAGGGCGAAACGATGAAGTACCAGGCGCAGGACAATGTTGCCTCCGCGCGCATTGCAGCAGCCTGGACCAGCGATTCGATAGACCACCATGCGCAGACTGCGCCGGCAAGCGAGCGCAAGCCCATCTTCCTGACCGGCCTGCCGCGCAGTGGCACTACGCTGGTCGAACAGATCCTGTCGGCCCACTCGCAAGTCGATGGCGGCGGAGAACTGGGCCTTGCGGTGCAAGTCGAAGCGACCGTCGGCGGTTTCGCTCCGTCGGACTTCGATAACTACGTCGCTCGAGGCGGGTCGATCGAGGCGCTTCGGGCGCTATATCTGCGCCTTGCCGGAGAACGGATCGGCGGCACGGGTCGTTTCGTCGACAAGAGCCTCAACCAGAGCCGTTCGATCGGGCCGCTATCGGTGCTGTTCCCGCATGCTCCGATCGTGTGGATGCAGCGCGATCCGGCGGACAATGCGTGGTCGATCTATCGTTCGTGGCTGGCGAATAATGTCGTCGGCGGCTGGTCGCTGGCGGAAATTGCGCATCACATGCGGATCGAGGAAGCCATGCTCGATCACTGGCGCGCGCAGCTAGGCGAGCAACTCCTCGTGGTGTCCTATGCGGACCTCGTCGATGCACCGGACCAGTGGGTAGAGCGGATCACGCGCCATTGCGGCCTCGAACCGGAGGCTGGGCAGATCGACTTCCACAAGAGTGATCGCGCCGTTTCTACGGCCAGCTTCCTGCAGGTGCGCGAACCCATCAACCGTCGCGGCATCGGTGTCGCGGCACCGTATAGAGAGCATATGGCAGCCTTCGATGCCGCCTATGCGGATAGAATTGCGCTCTAGAGCGCACCCATTTCAGCGAGAATTCGATACGTGAGCGATCAAACCGCCCAGAGCCTGCAGAACTTCGTCGCCGCATTGCAACGCAATGACCGGCGCGTCTCGAACGAAAATGCCCAGAGCCTGATCCAGCAGCGCGCCGCATTGGGCGACAAATGGCGGCTTATCGCCAAGGTTATGCAGACCAATGGCGAAGTGAGCCTTGCCGATCAGGCGATGGCCTTGCTGGTAGAGCAATCGGCCAATCGCGATCTCGCCATGTTCGAACGCGCGACCATCGCGGCGCAGGTCGGCCGCCTGGAAGATGCCTCGGCAATCCTCCAATCGCTACCAGGCAATGTCCCCGATCCGGCGAGCCACGCCTACCTGCGCGGCACGATGGCGATGAACTTCGGCCAGATTGACGAGGCCGAGCAGTTCCTGCTCGCCGCGATCGAGGCGAATCCGCAGCTGGGCCAGCCACACCTTGCCCTCGCCAAATGTCGCAAGCGCAAGGAGGGCGATCCCCTGGGCGATCGCATTCTTGCGGCGGGCAGTGCCATGGCGAACGCGTTACCGGCGGAACAGGCGCAATACCATTTTGCCGCCGGATCGGTGCAATTCGACCGGAAACAGGCCGACTCCGCCTTCGAACACTTTACCCAAGGCGCGGGCCTGATGGCCACCCAGCGCAGCTACGACCATGCGGCGGATCGGCGGGAGGCCACGATCAGCCACGAGGGTTACGAGCGTGATGAAATCCAGCGCTTGGGCGATATGGTGCAGACCGACACCAGCGATGCGATCTTTGTGACCGGCCTTCCCCGCTCCGGCACAACGCTGGTCGAACAGATCCTCGCCAGCCATTCTGCGGTCGTGGGTGGCCAGGAGCTGGGGAGCATGGGGGTCGTCCAGCGCGATCTTTCGCAGAACTCCTATCGCGGGCTCAAAACCTATGGCGCGAATGCGAAGCTCGACAACCTGAGCAAGCTCTACCTGCACCTTGCGCGGGAAAGATTCGGCGAAGCCGGCCGATTTGTCGACAAGGGCCTTAACAATCCGCGTTTCATTGGCATGATTGCGAGCCTGCTGCCGCAATCGCCAATCATCTGGCTGCGCCGCGACCCGCTCGATTGTGCATGGTCGGCCTATCGCACGTTCTTTGCGACCGGGCTGGAATGGAGCTGGAAGCTGGAGGACATTGCCCATCACTTCAGGATCGAAGATGCGCTGTTCCGCTTCTGGTCGGAACTGCTGCCCGACCGCATCCTGGTGGTCAATTACGCGCGCCTGGTCAACGAGCCGCAAGCGCAGATCGAAAGGATCCTGTCCTTCTGCAATCTGGCGAGCGAGCCGGCCGTGTTCGAGCCACACCGCACCAGCCGCGTTGTGGCCACCGCCAGCACGATGCAGGTGCGCGAACCGATCGGCACCGGGGCGCTGGGCGCCGCCGATCCCTATCGCGAACATTTACGCCCGTTTTCAGATGCTTATGCAGGCACCGCTGCCAGCTAGGCCACACTGATCGACAGCTGGCCATCGCCTTCGTCGATCTTGACCGTGCTGCCATCGGGGATTTCGCCCTGTAGCAGCCGCTCTGCCAACGGGTCCTGCACGTAACGCTGGACCGTGCGCTTGAGCGGGCGGGCACCATAGACCGGATCGTAGCCGACCCGGCCGAGCCAGCGCTTGGCCGCGTCGGTCAGATCCAGCTCGATCTTGCGGTCCGCGAGCAGCTTTTGCACGCGGGCGACCTGCAATTCGACGATCGGTGCCATGTCGGCCTGCCCCAGCCGGTGGAACAGGATGATCTCGTCCAGCCGGTTGAGGAATTCGGGGCGGAAGTGGCCGCGCACGACCTCCATTACCTGCGGCTCGACATCGCTGACCTGCTGGTCGTCGGTCATCTGGCTGAGATATTGGCTGCCGAGGTTCGAGGTCAGGATGATGAGCGTGTTCGAGAAATCGACCACGCGTCCTTGTCCATCCGTTAGCCTGCCATCGTCCAGCACCTGCAGCAGCACGTTGAACACGTCGTTGTGCGCTTTCTCGACCTCATCGAACAGCACGACCTGGTAAGGCCGCCTGCGAACCGATTCGGTGAGAACGCCGCCCTCTTCGTAACCAACATAGCCCGGAGGTGCGCCGATAAGCCGGGCAACTGCGTGCTTTTCCATGAATTCGCTCATGTCGATGCGAACCATCGCACCGTCATCGTCGAACAGGAATTGCGCCAGCGCCTTGGTCAACTCGGTCTTGCCGACACCGGTCGGGCCAAGGAACAGGAAGCTGCCCAGCGGGCGGTTGGGGTCCTGCAATCCGGCGCGCGCGCGGCGTACTGCCTTGGACACGGCCTCCACCGCTGCCGTCTGGCCGATCACGCGCTTGCCCAGCGCCTCTTCCATACGCAGCAGCTTGTCGCGCTCGCCTTCCAGCATGCGGTCGACCGGGATGCCGGTCCACCGCGCGACGACGCCCGCGATGTCTTCTTCGGTCACTTCCTCGCGCAGCAGCGCGTTGGAGGTGTGCCCTTCGGCTTCCTTCAGCTTGTTCTCAAGCTCGGGAATGCGCCCGTATTGCAGCTCGCCCGCCTTGGCGAGATCGCCCGCGCGCTGTGCCTGTTCCAGTTCCAGACGCGCCTGGTCGAGGTCTTCCTTGATCCGCGCCTCGGCATGGATCTTGTCGCGCTCGCCCTGCCAGCGCTGGGTCAGTTCCGACGAGCGCTGTTCCAGATTGGCGAGGTCTTCGCGCAGGTTCTCCAGCCGTTCGGCACTGGCGCTGTCGCTTTCCTTGGCGAGCGCCTGTTCCTCGATCTTGAGCTGGATGATCCGCCGGTCGAGGTCTTCGATTTCCTCTGGCTTGCTTTCCACTTCCATGCGGATGCGGCTCGCCGCCTCGTCCATCAAGTCGATCGCCTTGTCGGGCAGGAAACGGTTCTGGATGTAGCGTGCGGAAAGCTGCGCGGAGGAAACGATAGCGCCGTCGGTGATGCGCACCCCGTGGTGCAGCTCGTATTTCTCCTTGATCCCGCGCAGGATGGAGATCGTATCCTCCACGCTCGGCTCTTCGATATAGACCGGCTGGAAGCGGCGTTGCAGCGCCGGGTCCTTCTCGACATATTTCTGGTATTCGTCGAGCGTGGTCGCGCCGATGCAGTGCAGTTCGCCGCGCGACAGGGCCGGCTTGAGCAGGTTGCCGGCATCCATGCTGCCTTCGCTCGCGCCCGCACCGATCAGCGTGTGCATCTCGTCGATGAACAGGATGATCTGGCCTTCGGCGCCCTTCACTTCGTCGAGCACAGCCTTGAGACGTTCCTCGAACTCACCGCGATACTTCGCGCCCGCGATCAGCGCACCCATGTCCAGCGACATGAGCGTGCGACCCTTGAGGCTGTCGGGCACGTCGCCGTTGGCGATGCGCAGCGCCAGGCCTTCGGCAATCGCGGTCTTGCCGGTGCCGGG
>NZ_CAXQBM010000050.1:0-15393 GCF_964222115.1 Alteriqipengyuania sp. | reverse complement strand
AACATCCGGCAGAACCTGTTTTTCGCCTTCGCTTACAATACGCTCGGCATTCCGGTCGCAGCAGGCGTACTGTTTCCATTCTTCGGAGTGCTACTCAGCCCGATGATCGCGGCAGCGGCGATGAGCTTGTCTTCGGTGTCTGTGATCGGCAACGCCCTGCGTCTGCGCGGCTTGAGCTTCGCCCGGTGAACAGCAGTGTTGATCCTTCGGACAATTCGGTTCGAAAAGGCAGCGATCACGTTATGGCTGTTATCGCCCATTGGCCGCTTATGAAGATGCCAACGAGGATGATGACCGCCGCGAATATAAAGTTCAGCGCTCGTTTGCGCTTAGCCAACAGGTTCGATGCGCGAGTACCCAGCCAGCCGCCTATACCGCCGCCGCCGATGAAAAACGCGGCAATCTCCCAATCGACGAGTCCGTCGAGGGCGTAATTGGCGGCTGTGGTCGTACCGAAAGCGGCTACAGAGACCAGCGAGGAGCCGATCGCGTTGAGAATCGGCATGGCCGTCGCGGCAACCAGACCCGGCACCACCAGAAAGCCCCCGCCGATACCGAAGAAACCGGACAGTCCGCCTACCAGCAATCCTCCGAACGCGAGGCGCGGGGTGAGGCGCAGCGCCGTGGCTCGGGTGAGCTGGACATCCGGGTCGGATCCGCCCGATTTCTCGCGCAGCATCGAGAGGCCGACGACAATCATCACCAGACCGAACAGGCCCAAAAGCAGATCGCCCGATGTAATTTTTCCCAGGCTTGATCCGGCGGCAGCTCCGACAACGCCGAATGCTGCGAATAGGCCTGCGCAGCGCCACTTCACATTGCCGCCTCGCGCATGGAACAATAAGTTTGCCAAGGCGCTGGCCGCCACCGCAGCAGCGGACGTGGCGATAGCGACATGGGTGTCGTGAACACCGACGACATACACAAGCAACGGCACTGCGAGGATCGATCCCCCACCGCCGAGTAGTCCAAGCGAAAAGCCCACGAGGAGGCCCGAGGTAAGCGATAGGAGCGCCACGATGACGCCGATATCCATCATCCGGGATTGTCCAACATAACTGAAAGCCTGTTCAATGGCCGTCTGCTGGACCGGTCGTATCGTCGGCGGAGCTGCAATAGATGGCGTAGAGCGTTTCCAGCACCCGGCGCGGCGCATCGCCGCAAAGCGAATAATGGATCGTGCGGCCATCGCGCCGCGCTGCGACCAGGCCATCCTTCCGCATAAGCGCCAGATGCTGCGAAACCACGGTTTCCCGAAGTTCCAGCAGTTCGGCCAGCTCGCCCACGCTGCGCTCGCCTTCAACCAATTGGCAGGCGATCATCAGGCGGTTGTGGCTGCCCAGCGCCTTGAGCAATGCCACCGCCTTTTCGGCTTGATCGCGAATATCTTCGGCTTTCATACTTGCATATATGCGAAGGTATGAATATAAAGTCAATCGTAATCTGCTGCCGCGCAATCGCGGACCCGGACCTTTGAACCTGAACCAGGATGATGCCTTATGACCCAAATCAAGATCCTCAATGGCAGATTCGCCGTCTCGACCGCTCCGCCTTCCGAGGGCGACCTGCGCGCATTGGCGGAGGATGGTTACAAGGCGGTCGTCAACCTGCGCTGCCAGGATGAGGCGGATCAGCCTCTCGCCCCGGACCGCGAAGGTGAAGTGGTGGCATCGCTCGGCCTTGAATATTGTCACTTGCCGGTGGCGGGCGGCACCATATCGGACGAGCTCGTCGATGAGTTCAGGGCCAGTGTCGAAGCGCTTCCGAAGCCGGTGCTGGTCCATTGCGCCTCGGGCAAGCGCGCAGGAGCCTTCACAATAATGCATCTGGCGTCGCAGCAGGGAATGAGCGGCGATGCGACCCTACAGAAGGCGGCGGATATGGGCTTCGTGTGCGACGAACCGGCGCTGGAAAACTTCGTCCGTAATTACGTCGACCGGGCGCAGGACTGACCTACGCAGAACCGCTCTCAACCAGCATACGAAAAGACTATTCGATGAAACCCGACACAGAGGCATTTTTCGACACGAACACGAACACCGTGACCTATGTCGTGTCCGATCCTGCAACCAAGGCGTGCGCGGTGATCGATCCGGTGCTCGATTTCGATGCCGCAGCGGCGCGAACGGCGACTAAGTCCGCCGATAAAGTGATCGAATTCGTCCGGCAAATGGATTTCAAGTGCGAGTGGATCCTGGAAACCCATGTCCATGCCGATCACCTTTCCGCCGCACCCTACATCCGCCGCGCACTAGGCGGCAAACTTGCTATTGGTAGCGAGATCACCGTCACGCAGAACACCTTCGGGCCGATATTCAATGCCGGAGTGGACCTGCCACGCGATGGACGCCAGTTCGACCATTTGTTTGCCGATAATGACAGCTTTGACCTAGGCGCCATATCGGCCCAGGCACTCCATACGCCGGGACATACGCCCGCGTGCATGACCTATGTTATCGGAGACGCCGCCTTTGTCGGCGATACGCTGTTCATGCCCGATTACGGCACGGCGCGGGCCGATTTTCCCGGCGGCGATGCACGCACGCTCTATCGCTCTATTCGCCGGATTTTCGAGCTACCGGAGGAGACGCGGCTGTTTATGTGCCACGACTACCTGCCGGAGGGCCGCTCGCAGCACCAATGGGAAACGACGGTGAAAGAACAAAAGCACAGCAACATTCATATCCATGCCGGGGTCGACGAGAATGCATTTGTAGCCATGCGTGAGGAGCGCGACAACCAGCTGGGTATGCCGCGCCTCATCCTGCCATCAATCCAGGTCAACATTCGCGGAGGGAATATGCCTCGCGCAGAAGGAAACGGTACGATCTATCTGAAACTGCCGGTCAACGTTTTGGGTGAACCACAGACGCCTCCCGAAGAAACTGGTCCGCGCACCCAATAAGTCTGCCATCGACGTATCAACCTGAGGGGGAAAGAACTCTATGATCCGGAATATGGAAAACAGCCTAGCGACATGGGCCGCAAAAGTGCGATTGATCGATCCGGTCTTCCGCCTCTGTTTGAGCCTCATATTCATCATAGGCGGATTGGGGCATTTTCTTGCGCATGAATATATGCTGGGCCGGATGGCATTGTCGCCATGGAAAGATCACGTTGCTCTAATTGGAGATGCGTCCATTCTTTTGTGGCTGTCTGGCTTGGTTTTCATCGGTGCAGGAACATCACTGGCCTTGGGGTGGATGACCCGGCTCTCATGCACCGCGTTATTTCTTACCCTCGTTCCGATAACTCTTGCGATCCATATCGCCCCAGGTCACACAGGTCCTTTGCTCAAAAATATCGCTATCCTGGGGGCGCTGGCATTCGTCTTCGTTCGAGGACCAGGAAGTCACTCGATGGATAAAGCGCCCGGTCGCGCTGCTCGTTGAGCGAAGAGCAAGCTCACCTACCACATACGAGCAAAATCTCGCAAAAGATTTTGGCTTGCTTTTCAAGATTTTGGCGCTTCAGCCGGAGGCGTTTGTCCACGCCCCCATAGAGCCCAGATAGATATCGAGGTGCTCGAAACCCTTGCTGGCCAGCCAACCCGCCGCAACGCTCGCCCGCATGCCGCTCGCGCACATCAGCGTGTAGTGGCGGTCGCGGTCGAGCTCTTCCCACCGCGTGTTGAGCTCACCGACATAGATATGTCCTGAGCCGTCGATGCTTGCTTCTTGCCGTTCGTCCGCGTCGCGCACGTCGAGCAAGGTCCACTCGCCGCTGTCTTGATCGAGCCTGCGCGCGACTTCCTCGGTGCCAATCATGGGAATGCTGCGCATCGCTTTGCCCTGTGCGGCGGCTGGAACCACGCCGACATAGCCGCCCACAACATTATCGAGACCGATGCGCACCAGATGGGCCATGGCCTGGGCTAGCTGGCCTTCCTCGGAAGCAATGAGGGCGATCCTGTCGCCTTCACCGAGGAACCATCCGGCAAAGGCCGGTATCATTCCAACCGGAAGGCACATGGCACCCGGCAGATGGCCGGCAGCGTAGGCGAGCGGCTCGCGCACATCGACCAGGTGATCGGCGCCGCTCTCGCTAAGGTCTTCCAGCCCCAGACGCCTTGGCCGCATGACGCGCGGCGCGGCATCGGACCCTGCAAGGTTGAGCCGCTCCATCAGCCGGAAATAGGGCGGCTGGTAGTGGTGCTCTGCTACCTTCGCCTCGATGAACTCGTCGCGGTCGGAGATGCGCAGGCGCGGGTTGTTGCGCCGCTCGTGGCCGATTGTCGAGAATTCCCGGTCCGCCATTCCCGACCCGCAGACCGAGCCCGCACCATGCGCCGGGTAGATAATCGCCTGATCGCCGAGGCCGCAAAGTTTCTGCAGGGAGTCGAATAGAAGGCCCGCGACTTCTTCCTTGCGCTCGGGATAGAAATCGGTGCGCCCGACATCGCCGACGAACAGGGCATCGCCGGTAAAGACGCCGACCGGCCCCTCGGAATATTCGCTGTCATGGATGACGAAAGCGAGATGATCGTCGGTGTGTCCAGGTGTTTCAAGCACTTCGATCTTCAATTGACCCAGCTCGAAACAATCGCCTTCGCGCGCGGTCCTGGCAAAGATGACTTCGCCTGCCGCGTTGGGCCCGTGATAGACCGTGGCTCCTGTCAAATTGGCCAAGATCGGCGAGCCGCTGAGCAGATCCTCATTGCGATGGGTTTCGAAGATATGCGTTATCTCCAGCCCTTCGGCCCGGGCCTTTTCGACATAGACCTCGCAGTCCCGGCGCGGATCGATGACCGCTGCCTTTCCGCCCGAGCCGATGATGTAGGAAAGGTGTGAGAGACCGGGGGTTTTGATTTTCTCCAGAAACATGCGACTTCCTTGTCTGTTGCTCAAAGTCTGTAACGTTCGGGCTCGTTACAGATTGAAAAATGTTACGACGTTTAATCGATCCCGAGTTCGGCCTTGATGGCGGCAGGACTTTCGAAACGTTCGGCTTCGGGCCTGCCGATGGCAGGCTTTGCGTTGATCCAGGTATCTTCGCACACGAATTCAAGCAGGCTCGCCGCTAGATCAGCATGACGGCAGCGGAAACAGCCTTCTGCCAAGCGTTCGTCCGTAATGACGGCATCGCCGGTGTAAGGCTCATCCAGCAGCCAGCCCGGCCGTGCGGCCGTCCATTTGATACCTTGGGCGTCGCTGAGCATCGCTTCCATGGCGCGCATCTGCTCGAGTATATTGAACAATGCAGGCTTGGCGGTGAGCTCAAACCAGGCCGGGACGCTCGACTGATGTTCGACAAAGGCAGCGGAGATCACGGCAATGCGGTCGATCTTCGTCTGTGCCATCGCCCCGAGCAGGTTGCGCGTGCCATCGGTATAAAGCGGCGGTGGATCGATCGCATTGCCCGGACCAAAAGCGACACCGAGGGTCGAGATAACCGCGCGGCAGCCATCGAGATCGCCAGCGAAATCGTCCGACAGCACATCGCATTCGATATATTCGAAGTCGCCCACCCGCTCGTCTGGTCCGGGCACCGTGTGTTCGAAGGCGCGGATCGGTATGTCCCGGGCAAGGGCATGCCTCAGTAGCTCGGTGCCGGTCTTCCCGCCTGCGCCGAAGACAGCGATGGGCCTCGTATCGGTCATCTGCTTGTTCCTGTTAAAACTGGTGAGGGCGACGAAGGGCGGAGGCGCGGGCGCATGGGGTAACCGACGGCCCGCCCATGCGCCCTGCCAGTATCAGGCTCCCTCGGCTGGACAGGTGGTATAGCCCCAAAAGCCAAACTCATCCTTGGCTCTTGGCGCTGCCACGATCATCTCCTGCATCTGCAGGCTCGCATCGCCTTCATCATCCAGCATGCGGGTTCTGATCCGAAGCTCACCGTTCGAATAGCTGCCGGGGCCATCGGCAGTGACGGGGATCAATTTGCCATTGATCTTGATTGCTCCGCCCCCGTCGCCGTCATAGACAAATGAGGGAAAGGCCACTTCGGTCAGGCGGAACTGGCAGGCCTGTCCTGCGCCCAGAGCAGCAAGATCCGCGTCATTCATGGTCCCGGGAAGCATCAGGCCTGAGTCAACATTTGCCAGTGCACTGGCCGCATCCTCGATCGGCGCGGCAGTGGCAGGCGGGTCGAGCTGGGCTTCGCGGTCGTTGCCCGGAGCGGTGTTCGAATTGCAGGCGGCAAGCGGTAGCGCGATGAGCGCCGTGAAAGCTATCTTGTTCATGGCTGCATCTCCTCGGGCAGGCGTTCTTCGGTCCGAGGACCGTTCTGCTCGATATCGTCGATGAGATATTTCATCTCGGCGATTTCGCGGCGCTGGGCGACGATGATGGCCTGAGCGAGTTCGCGCACGCGAGGATCCTTCAGGCTCGCGCGTTCGCTGGTCATGATCGCGATCGAGTGGTGCGGGATCATCGCTGCCATATATTCGGTATCGTCGACGGTGGTCTGGCTGCGCACCAGCCACAGCGCGAGGGCGAACACGAAGGCGCCGACGCCCAGAATAATGAAGTTCTTGGTCCGGTCCTTGTACATGCCCCACATGAAGAGCAGCATGACAACCATCATCATCGCGCCCATGACAAACATCATCCAGAAGCGCGTTTCGCTCCAGAAAAGATCATCGACGGTAAAGGTGTTGGCATACATCAGGAAGAACATGATCACGGTCGAGGTCGACACCATGGCCATGAATCGCCAGTAGCTGCCGCCCCCTCCCTTGTCCGAGTGGGTCGTCTTTTCAGTCATGCTTCTTCTCCTTTGTGCATCATGGTCCAGAATAGCTGCGCCGAGCAGCTGATGAGAGCGAAGCCGGTGAGGGCCTCGACGCCGGCCAGGACTCTCAGGTGCTCGGTCGGATAAATGTCGCCCAGGCCCAGTGTGGTCACATTGATGAGCGAGAAATAGAAGTAGTCCATCCAGTCCATGGAAGGCGCCTTGTCGAAACCTCCCAGGCCCCATTGCGCGCCCAGCCAGAAACCTGCGGCAAAAAGGATCGCCACGAGGAAATGCGACGCGAGCACGATCAGCGAAACGGCAAGCTTTGCCTGCGTATCGCGGCGCCGGTCGAGAAGCCGGTGACCGACACCCAGAATGGCAAGGTGCGAAGCGACAGCCGAGAGGAACAGAAAGACGGAGAGAAGGAGCGCGGTGATCATGCGAGAAGCTTCGCGCCCATCCACAGACCCATTCCGATCATGAACAGATTTTCGGTCAGCGAGACAAAGCCGAGCGGCACATTGCTGCTGCCGCCCACGCAGGCGCATTTAAGCTCGCGCTTGTCGATGTAGACAGCCTTGAAGACGCTGACAGCGCCGACTGTGCCGATGAACAATGCCAGCGGGGCCGAGAGCCAGGTCAGCGCGCCCGCGGTCATGAGAATGCCGGCAGCGGCTTCGCCGAACGGGTAGACGAAGCCATAGGGCACCCAGCGCCGTGCGAGCAGGTCGTAGTTGAGGAACATCGTCGAGAAACTGCGCACGTCCTGAAGCTTCTGAACGGCGAGCAGGGTCATCGACAGGCTCACGAACCATTCTGCGGCCCGGACAGTGAAGAGGTCGTCAAAAAACGCCCAGCTCAGCCCTAGCGCGAGCAGCAGCGCGACCGCGAAAATCGCAATGACCGGCTGATAGCTGGTTTCGCCTTCCTCAGGCTGCGAGCGGCTCTTGCCGAAGAATTCGCGGACATCGTCATAGCCGCCAATGCGCTTGCCTTCGATAAAGGTCTGCGGGGTGGTCTCGACGTCGTACTTGTCCTTGAACGCATCGGTTTCCTCCCTGCTGGTCAGGTGATGATCGTCGACCTCGAAGCCTTGCCGCTTGACAAGATCGACCGTCTTGATGCCATAGGGACAGACATGGTCCTCCATCACCATGCGGTAGACCGCCGCTGTTCGGGTCGTCATGAATCGCTCCATCTGTTTTTCTTGACGTTTCGCTTCGTCAACTCAGGTTTTCGGGAAACAGTTTCGAAAAAGCCCGGCGTAAAAGCGGCAAAGCTGGTTGAAGAAGGTGCCATCAACTCTTCTCTCCTGACCGATCATCTTTGTGAGAAGCGGGCGCTTCGGAATTGCGCGAGAGGTAGATCCATTCCCCCACGAACACCGCGACGATGCCGATCGCCGCATAGGCGACAACGGCAGGATCGCTGCGCAATTTGGCCGCGGTAAAGGCTGCGAGGACCACGCCATCTGCCGCGAGTGCTGTAAGAAGTATTGATGCTCGCGCGCCGACTTCCTTGCGCAGGTGACGCAGGACGCCCCAGTGCACCAGCATATCCATGACGAGGTAGAAGAAGGCGCCCAGCGAGGCGATCCGCGACAGATCGAACAGGACGGCAAGCGTCCCGGCAATGACCACCGTATAGACCAGCATGTGGCTGCGTATCCCGCCGCTCATGCCGAAATGGCTGTGCGGGATCATCTTCATGTCGGTCAGCATCGCAAGCATGCGCGACACGGCAAATACGCTCGCGATCACGCCCGAAGTCGTTGCGGCGATCGCGATCGCGACGGTGAAATAGAAGCCCAGTTCTCCCAGCGCCGGACGCGCCGCTGCTGCGAGCGAATAATCGCGCGCCTCGACGATCTCGGATATGCTCAGGCTCGAACCCACCGCCACTGCGACAAGCAGATAGATCACGATACAGACCGCGATCGAGATCATGATCGTCCGGCCGACATTCTTGTGCGGGTCGACGATTTCGCCGCCGCTATTGGTAATCGTGGTGAAGCCCTTGAAGGCGAGGATCGAGAAAGCAACCGAGGCGAGCAGGGCTTCTGCATTGGTCAGCGAGACGGGCTGCGAAAATGCGCCTGATGAAAAACCGCTGGCCAAGATCGCGGCGACTGCGAACAGCGCGATGCCGCCGATCTTGATGGCGGACATGATAAGCGAGAAGCCGCTTACCGACCTGTTGCCCGCTGCATTGACGAGATAGGCGAAAATGATGACGGCAAGCGCTGCGAGAGAAACGAGCCACCCGCTGCTTTCGAGGCCGAACGGGCGCAGCGCGTAAGTGGCAAAGGTGCGGGCCACGAGGCTCTCGTTAATCACCATCGACAGCGCCATTAGGAGCGAGGCAGAGGCGGCGATCACGCCGGGTCCGTATGCTTTCTGCAAGATCATCGCGATGCCGCCCGAAGACGGCCATTTGTTCGACATCTTGATATAGCTGTACGCCGCCAGCGAGGTTACCAGCGCGCCAGCGATGAAGGATAAGGGGAAGAGCGGACCGGCAAGCTCGGCGATCTGCCCGGTCAGCGCGAATATGCCGGCACCGATCATGACGCCGGTTCCCATCGCCACGCCGCCCAGCAGGGTTATCGAGCCAGCTGTTTCGCTTTGATTCTCGTGCTCATGGTCTTGCAAGACTTTCCCCTGTCGATGGTCTCCCGTTCAAGAAAGATCATGCCGGACAGTACGTTCGGTCGGGGCTCATCCCTCAATATTTTTGAGTATGTGGCGGGGCGAAGCCCCAACCGCATCATAAATTTGCAGGAACTGAGCCGATCGACAAAGCGCTCCGAACACGCGTGCTGTCCCACAGACCAGCGGTTAGATGCTCACTTTCCCGCGATGCTGGAGATAAGCCTGAGCTTCGCGCACATCGAGCTCACGCGTGCTATTGCCTGCTCGCAGCATGAACCGGGCCACGCTCCCTTCGGAAAAATAGATCGGCTCCAAGCTCTTCTCCACAATAACTCGGCAAACGATCTTTTCCTCGAGTTTGTGGAACCTACAATGGATCAGAGCACACGCGTGTCCTCCAAGACCCTCTTTTGCTGTGTCCATCAATAAACGTTCGAAGCCATCCTGGTTGGCGGGCTTAAGCGTTTGCATGTCCGCCTCGATGCCCGCGATGCTGCCATCATCTTCGACACCGATAAGGAGAGTGCCGCCCTCTTGGTTGAGGAACCCCGCCAGGGTTTTGACGATGACTTGCTGCAAGCTGCGGTTGACTTTCTCCTGACGCCTGTCCCAACGGAAGGAAGATTTGAATTCCAGCTGCTCGCTTTCGCCGCGAGCTATTAGTAATGGAAGTTCTTCATTGAGTTCGCGTTCCAGAAAGCGAACTCTGGACCGCTCGTGCACGAGCCGAACATGATACACTCCAAAACCCAGTCCGATCGCGCCGCCGATCGCGGCATATATCAAGCTCATTGCAAACATTTCGAACGCAAACGCGGAGAGAGTCCGGTCGATTATGAAGCTGAGTGCGCTGTCTTGGTCGGCAAAGGCCAAGGCACCAAACTCGTACCAAAAGACGAGCGTCGTGAGCGGGTGAAGAATCACTACACCCAGAACAGCGCCGATGGCGACGTGAACTAACAGGGATCGCCTCTCTCCTTGGGACGGAGTTCTGGGAATGGCTCTAGCTCCAGTAATAATATGCGATCGAAATGAGCCAGACGAGGCCTTGCCCCTCTTGGACCAAGTTACCGCGACAAGCTCTGTCTATCGACTGAAACGCTTCTGAAAATATCGGAAAAGCGGCACCGCGATTAAAGCAATATACCAACCATACAAAAAACTTCCAAGAGCGCCTGCCAGAAAGCCCGAGAGGGTCAGCCACTCGAAACCGGGAAGCAGCGGCGCCCACGCTTCGTGCATGTGCGCCTGTTCGGGCGCGAGCAGGCCGAAACCGATGCAGATCAGGTAGCTGAAAAGCAGGAAGAGGCTGAGTGTCCAGCCCCATATGAAAATTGAGGTTTTGACCGAATAGTCCGACATGATGGTCCTCCGTCAGAGTTGGCGCAAAAAGGGCTGCCCATATTCACGGGTAGGATGCGAACACGCTCCGCCCGCCTGGGCCGAAGGCGATGACATCATAGGGCTGCACCTGGTCCCCGAGTTCCATCCCGGGCGAGCCAAGCGGCATTCCGGGCACGGCCAGGCCTGCCACTCCTTCGGGGCGTTCGCGTAATAGCTTCGCGACGGCATCGGCCGGCACGTGGCCTTCGATGATATAGCCATCGACTTCCATCGTGTGGCACGACCACAGATCCTGCGGTACACCCCTGGCTGTCTTTAGTGCAGCCATGTCGTCGGAGTCGACCGAGGCGACCTCCGCTTCGAGCCCGTGTTCTACGTGACCGGCCCAGTTAAGACAGCACCCGCACCCTGCGTCGCGGTACATCGTGTATGTCGCGGCCTGGGCCGCATTCGAGCAGGCTGCAAGGGCGAGGAGGAGCGAAGCCGCCAGCGAACGACTGAACGGTTTTGATGGATTGATGAAACTCATTTACATTTGCCTTTCCTGAGGCCGCGCCGAGCAGAATGACTTTGCCAGAATGTGTCCGCGCAAATTCTGCGCCGACAAACGACGCGTGCTTTTGACTCAATGCCTTTACGCATCAATTGCTTCTTGCCCTCAAATTATCTTGAGGGTTTGCGCGAAGTGTCGCGTATAGGAACCGTGCAACCGACAGGAGCAAGGGATGCGTGATAATCAGACACTCGATGCGATGCTCGGCGCGTCGCAGGAGGCTGGCGACGTGCCGCCCGACTTCATGAACGGCGTCTGGCAGCGCGCAGGACAGCTTGGCGAAATTGCCGATCAGCGACGCAGAATGGCCTTGTTCGCCGGTCTGTTTGTCGTCGGCCTGGCGGCAGGCGCAGGGACCAGCGGATGGCCGTCCGAATATGGCGCTCCTACAGAAATTGTTGGCGAGAGCCTCGTTGGCGGAGAATCCCTGTCGCCCGCTGCTTTGCTTCATGTGGGGTCATAGGCGTTGAAGAAGTTTCACCTTGTCCTCGCGGTCCTGCTGGCGGCGCTCGCCGGATGCCTCGGAGCGCTTGCCGCCGATCGCTGGTCCAACAACGATGCCGAGGGTAGCCTGCACCAGTTCGTGCACGATGAACTCTCGCTCACGGCTGATCAGGAGCAGCGGCTCGACGCGCTCGAAGCGCGTTTCGCGGTAGAACAGGCAAGGCTCGAAGCCTCTGCGCGCGCAGCCAACGCCCAGCTCGCCCAGGCAATGGAAACCGAGCACGAATACGGGCCCGAAGTCAGTGCCGCGATCGACGAGGTGCATGCGCGCATGGGCGATTTGCAAAAAGCGACCGTGCGCCACGTCTTCGACATGCGGGAAATTCTCGATCCCGATCAGCAGCTTCAGTTCGACCGGAAAGTGTCCGCGGCCCTCACGCGCGATCCGCGTGACTGATCAGCCTTGGCAGTGGTGGATGACACTTCGAACGAAGCTCTGATCGGGCGGGCGATAGCCGGTGACAAGCGGGCGTTCACAGCTCTGGTCGAGCATGAGATCGCTAGGTTGATTGCGCTCGCCACGCGTATGCTGGGTTCACCCTCGCGGGCCCAAGATGTCGTCCAGGACAGTCTCGCTTCGGTCTGGCTGACACGGCATCGCCTCGATCCGAGCAAGCCCATCGGTCCTTATTTGACGACAATCGTTCTCAACCGGTGCCGCGACAGGCTCCGCCGGAGGAAAGTTGCGGGCTTCCTTAGTTTGCCGGACGGGCGGGAAGCCGACGCCGTTGCCGACGATGCCCCCAATCCCGAAAATGTTGCCGGAGCCCGCGAACAGCTGCGGCTGGTCCAGGCCGAAATCGGGCGCTTGCCGGTGCGGCTGCAAGAGGCGCTCGTGCTGGTCACTGTCGAGGGATACAGCCAGGCCGAGGCTGCCGAGCTGCTCGGCACCACGGAGAAAGCTGTCGAGACGCGCATCTATCGTGCGCGCAACCGGCTGAAGGAGCGGTTCGAAAACTTTGAGGGGTAGCGCAGGTGGCCGCGTAAGTGACGGTATATGCCTTCTCAGGAGCCCCCTATGCCTGCCGTCAATCGCCGAAAATTTCTTGGAACAAGTGCCAGCGGGCTGGGCCTGCTTGGCCTGGGCGGTGCCGTTCCCGCTTGGGCGCGAGGCGGAGATCTGCTCTCCGGGGCCGCCCGGCGAGGTATCGATGAGGCGACCGGACCGAATATCGATCTGACGGTTGCGCGCTCGGCTTTCTCCACCGGCAACAGGCGTGGCGGCGCGATTGCCGTCAATGGCAGCATCCCTGGGCCACTCCTTCGCCTGCGCGAAGGGACCACCGTCCGCCTCAACGTCCATAACCAGCTTGAGGAAGACACCTCGATCCACTGGCATGGCCTGCTCGTGCCGTTCCAGCTCGATGGCGTGCCGGGCGTAAGTTTTCCCGGCGTGAAGCCGGGCGAGACCTTCACAGCGGAATTTCCCGTGCGGCAGGCAGGCACCTATTGGTGGCATTCGCATAGCGGGCTGCAGGAACAGGCCGGTCATTATGGTCCGATCGTGGTCGATCCCGCAGGTCCCGATCCGGTGCAGGCCGACCGCGAATATATCGTGGTGCTGAGCGAGTTCAGCGAAATGTCGCCCCACACGATATTCGACAAGCTCAAGAAGGGCGAAGGCTACTTCAACTACAACCAGAATACCTGGACCGACGACTATCCGCTCTCGGGCGAGGATCGCCGGATGTGGGCCAGAATGCGCATGATGCCAACCGACATCCTCGATGTGTCGAGCGCAACTTATACATATCTGCTGAACGGTCATGGACCGCTCGACAATCTGGAATATCTTTTCCGTCCGGGCGAGCGTGTGCGGCTTCGGTTCATCAATGCCGGCGCCATGACATTTTTCAATATTCGCATTCCCGGCCTGCCGATGACCGTGGTTCAAGCCGACGGGCAGGACGTCGAGCCGGTCGAAGTGGACGAGTTCCAGATCGGCGTCGCGGAAACCTACGACGTCGTGGTGACGCCGGGTGAGCAGCAGGCTTACACGCTGATGGCGGAGTCGATGGATCGGTCAGGTATGGGCATCGCAACGCTGGCGAGCACGCCCGGCGCGCGTGCGGCCATCCCGCCGCTGCGCGATCCCCCGCTGCTCACTATGGCCGATATGGGCATGAGCGGTATGGACCATGGCTCCGGCGGCGATGCTGGTATGGCCGGCATGGACCATGGCGCTGGCGGGATGGCCGGAATGGATCACGGATCGAGCGGAGCGGCTGGCGCGGACGGGATGTCCGGTATGGATGGCGGTTCGGCGGAGATGACCGGAATGGCTGGCATGGCGGGAGGCATGCAGATGCGCGATACCTCGCTATTGCCTCCCGATGTGAAGGTCGGACCGGGCATCGACATGGTGTCGATGAACCCGGTCGACCGGATGGGCGATCCCGGGATTGGCCTTGCCGATGTCCCGCACCGTACCCTCGACTATCGCAAGCTGCGCGCGCTGACACCAAACAAGGACTCGCGAAGCCCTTCGCGCCGGATGGAAATCCATCTTACCGGGAACATGGAACGCTACATGTGGTCGTTCGACGGCAAGAAATTCTCCGCCGTCTCCGAGGAGCCGATCCGCTTTGCCTATAATGAACGCGTGCGGGTAAAGCTGATCAATGACACGATGATGGCACACCCGATCCATCTGCACGGACACTTCTTCGAGCTGGTCAACGGTGCACCTCCAAACCGTCAACCACTGAAGCACACGGTTATCCTGCAACCGGGTGGCAGCGCGCAGTTCGACCTGACGGCGGACGAGCCGGGCGACTGGGCCTTCCACTGCCACCTTCTCTATCACATGCATGCCGGGATGTTTCAGATCGTCACGGTTGCCAATCCTGCCGGAGAGGGCGCATGAAGATATCTATCATCAGCCTGCTTGCCTCGGCCGCCGCGGGTTCGGTTCTCGCCTCCCCCGCCGCGGCGCAGCATGCGGGTCACTCGCCAGTGGAACCGCAGCAGAGCGCCGAGGCGCAGGCTGACGCCAAAACAAAGTGCGAGGCGGCAGCCGAGCGCCATCGCGCGATGGGGCATCCGGTAGCAGAGGGGGCTTGCGGCCCCGCTGCCCAGCCTGAAGTTGCGATGGACCATTCGACGATGGATCATGGTTCGATGCCGCAGGGCAGGCCTGACGAAGGCGCGATGGATCATTCGCAAATGAACCGCGGCGACATGGGGCAGGCGGAAGCCAGCAGCTCGTCGATGGACCATGGGCAGATGGATCACAGCCAGATGAACCATGGGCAGATGGGATCGCAGGACATGCAGGGCATGGACCAGTCGGCGATGCAGATGGGCTCGAACGACGATATCCCGCTGCTGCCGCCTCCTCCCGAAGCTGGGAGCGGTCCCGCGCGCGCGGCGGTTGCGATCTGGGGCGAGGAAGCCATGAACGAAGCGCGGCGCGAACTTGTCCGTGAGACCGACGGCGGGATGCGCTTCTGGTTTCAGGGCGACCGCCTTGAGTATCGCGCACGCGAAGGAGCTGATGGATATCTTTGGGATATCCAGGGATATTATGGCGGTGATATCGACAAGTTCTGGTTCAAATCCGAGGGTGAAGGCAGCTTCGGTGAGCCCGTCGAGGGCGCCGAGGTCCAGGCGCTCTGGAGCCGCGCCATCGCACCCTTCTTCGATTTCCAAGCCGGTGTCCGTCAG
>NZ_CAXQBM010000049.1:0-42577 GCF_964222115.1 Alteriqipengyuania sp. | reverse complement strand
TTCACGATTCGCAGCAGCAGGCGGAAGAATTGCAGCGCCAGCGCGAGCAGGCCCAGCACCGCGACCAACAGGCCGGCAATCAGCCAGACGAGGCTTTCGGGGGCATTGTTCGCGGCCAGTTCTGCGGCGACCTTGCCGTTGAAAATTGCCAGCGCCGGGATCCCCAGCGCGACGAAAAAGCCTGCGAAGGCGAGAACGCCGATGATGAACCAGACGATGATCTTGGCGATCACGAGAAGCGGGTCGGATTTGCGCGTGGACATGGTGGTTCCCCTGTTGCTGTGGTTCAGGCCAGTTCCGGCGCCGCGATCGTGGCCACTGCCGGACCATTGTCGGCGGGCGGCACGGTGACCACGGCGGTCATGCTGGTGCCAGCGATGATAACGGCAGCCACAGCTGCGGCGATATTCTTCATTGCGTCGGTCATTTATCGATCTCCTTTGTGTCCGATATCGATATTCAATAATCAGACGCGGCCATATCGTCAATCGATAAATATCGAAAAACGATAAAGCACTGATCGATAAACGAAAATTCTGTGAGACCTTTGACAATCGGTGCCCGTCTTCCTACATGCGCGCCTCACGCCAGCTTCGAGCAAGGCCGAATCACGCGCGAGATTCGGGTCCTACGGAAGGAAGCGGCGCGGCCAGACAATCGCGGCGGCAACAACCCCATCGGCATGCGCCCTGCATGTGCCGGATACGCCGCGTTCGACCCTGGCCATCCCCCCTCGTGCAGCGATAATTCACACTACCGTGCGCCGGGGCGTCGCCCTGCCGTGCGGGCGATCCAAGAGGTTCTCTCGACATATGGCGACCAAGAGCGACAGCAAGGCCCCGGTAAAGCGCGGCACTGCCAAGACCGGCACGGCCAAGCGCCGCATCCGCAAGATCTTCGGTGACATCCACGAAGTGGTGCAGATGCCGAACCTGATCGAGGTTCAGCGCGAAAGCTACGAGCAGTTCCTGCGCTCCGACAAGCAGATCGATTATGTCTCGGGCCTCGAAAAGACACTGCGCAGCGTCTTCCCGATCCGCGATTTCGCCGGCACCGCCGAGCTCGACTTCGTCGATTACGAGCTTGAGCCGCCCAAGTACGACACCACCGAATGTCGCCAGCGCGGCATCACCTATGCCGCCCCGATGCGCGTGACCCTGCGCCTGATCGTGTTCGAGGTGGACCAGGATACCGAAGCCCGCTCCGTCCTCGATATCAAGGAGCAGGAAGTCTACATGGGCGACATGCCGCTCATGACCGAGAACGGCACCTTCATCGTCAATGGTACCGAGCGCGTCATCGTGTCGCAGATGCACCGTTCGCCGGGCGTCCTGTTCGACCATGATCGCGGCAAGACCCACAGCTCGGGCAAGCTGCTGTTCGCCGCGCGCGTGATCCCCTACCGTGGTTCGTGGCTCGATTTCGAATTCGACGCCAAGGACATCGTCAACGTGCGTATCGACCGCAAGCGCAAGCTGCCGGTTACTGCGCTGCTCTATGCGCTGGGCCTCGATAGCGAAGGCATCCTCGATCATTTCTACGACACCGTCGTGTGGAAGCGCGGAAAAGACGGCTGGACCATCCCCTTCGTCGCCGAACAATGGCGCGGGTCCAAGCCCGCCTTCCCGCTGGTCGATGCCAAGTCGGGCGAGGAAGTATTCCCCGCCAACCAGAAGATTTCGCCCCGTGCCGCCAACAAGGCGGAAAAGGACGGTCTCGCCACCCTGCTGCTGCCGACCGAAGAAATTTTCGGCCGCTACGCCGCGCGTGACATGATCGACGAGAGCACGGGCCGCATCTACATCGAGGCAGGCGACGAAGTGTCGCCCGACAACCTCGAAGCGCTCGACGGTGCAGGCGTCGACCAGGTCGAACTGCTCGACATCGACGAGGTCAATACCGGCCCGTGGATCCGCAATACGCTGAAGGTCGACAAGGCCGAGAACCGCGACGAAGGCCTGGAAGCCATCTACAAGGTGATGCGCCCGGGCGAACCGCCGACCAAGGAAACCGCCGAAGCCCTGTTCGAAGGCCTGTTCTTCGATGGCGAGCGCTACGATCTTTCGGCCGTGGGCCGCGTGAAGCTGAACATGCGCCTCGACCTCGACGCCGAAGACACCGTGACCACGCTGCGCAAGGAAGACATCCTCGCCGTGGTCAAGGAACTGGTCGGCCTGAAGGACGGCAAGGGCGAAGTCGACGACATTGACAACCTCGGCAACAGCCGTGTGCGTTCGGTGGGCGAACTGCTGGAAAACCAGTACCGCGTCGGCCTGCTGCGCATGGAACGCGCGGTGAAGGAGCGGATGAGCTCGGTCGACGTCAGCACCGTGATGCCGAACGACCTCATCAACGCCAAGCCGGCGGTCGCCGCAGTGCGCGAGTTCTTCGGTTCCAGCCAGCTCTCGCAGTTCATGGACCAGACCAACCCGCTTTCGGAAGTCACCCACAAGCGCCGCGTCTCGGCGCTTGGCCCGGGCGGTCTTACCCGCGAGCGTGCAGGCTTCGAAGTGCGCGACGTTCACCCGACGCACTATGGCCGCATCTGCCCGATCGAAACGCCGGAAGGCCCGAACATCGGCCTCATCAACTCGCTCGCGAGCTTCAGCCGCGTGAACAAGTACGGCTTCATCGAAACACCGTACCGCACGGTGAAGGATGGCAAGGTGACCAACGAGGTCATCTACCTGTCCGCGATGGAAGAGCAGAAGCACACGGTTGCGCAGGCTTCCGCCGAACTGACTGAGGATGGCAGCTTCGTCGAGGAACTGATCTCGGCCCGCCAGAACGGTGAAAACCTGATGGCCCCGTCCGAAACGGTCACGCTGATGGACGTCTCGCCCAAGCAGCTCGTTTCGGTCGCCGCATCGCTCATTCCGTTCCTGGAAAACGATGACGCCAACCGCGCGCTGATGGGTTCGAACATGCAGCGGCAGGCGGTTCCGCTCGTGAAGGCGGAAGCGCCGTGGGTCGGCACCGGCATGGAAGAAACCGTGGCCCGCGATTCCGGCGCGGCGATCACCGCCAAGCGTGGCGGCATCGTCGACCAGGTCGACGCGACGCGTATCGTGATCCGTGCGATCGGCGATGTCGAACCCGGCCAGTCGGGCGTCGATATCTACTCGCTGCAGAAGTTCCAGCGTTCCAACCAGAACACCTGCATCAACCAGCGTCCGCTGGTGAAGGTGGGTGAAACGATCGAGGAAGGCGACGTCATCGCCGACGGCCCCTCGACCGATCTGGGCGAGCTGGCGCTGGGCAAGAACAGCCTCGTCGCGTTCATGCCCTGGAACGGCTACAACTACGAAGACTCGATCCTGATCAGCGAACGCATCGTGAAGGACGACGTGTTCACCTCGATCCATATCGAGGAATTCGAAGTGATGGCCCGCGACACCAAGCTGGGCCCGGAAGACATCACCCGCGACATCCCGAACGTCGGCGAGGAAGCGCTGCGCAACCTCGACGAAGCGGGCATCGTCTACATCGGTGCCGAAGTGCACCCGGGCGATATCCTGTGCGGCAAGATCACGCCGAAGGGCGAAAGCCCGATGACGCCGGAAGAAAAGCTGCTGCGCGCCATCTTCGGTGAAAAGGCCAGCGACGTGCGCGACACCTCGCTCCGCCTGCCGCCGGGCGTGGCCGGCACGGTGGTGGAAGTCCGCGTGTTCAACCGCCACGGGATCGAGATCGACGACCGTACGCGTGCGATCCAGAACGAGGAAATCGAGCGTCTGCGCAAGGACAGCGCCGACGAACGCGCCATCCTGAACCGGGCAACCTACAACCGCCTGCGCGACATGCTGGTCGGCCAGACCGCTTCGGCTGCGCCCAAGGGCGTGAAGAAGGGCACCGAGATCACCGAAGACGTGCTCGAGGGTGTCGACCGCCACGAGTGGTTCAAGTTCGCGGTGGCGGACGACGATCGCCAGGCACAGCTCGAAGCGATCAAGGGCCAGTACGATGAGGCCGTGAAGGGCATCGACGCCAAGTTCGAGGACCGCAAGGAAAAGCTCGAACGTGGTGACGAGCTCGCCCCGGGCGTGCTCAAGATGGTCAAGGTGTTCGTCGCGGTGAAGCGCAAGCTGCAGCCGGGCGACAAGATGGCCGGGCGCCACGGGAACAAGGGCGTCATCAGCCGAATCCTGCCGGAAGAGGACATGCCGTTCCTCGGCGACGGGACGCCGGTCGATATCGTGCTCAACCCGCTGGGCGTGCCTTCGCGCATGAACGTGGGCCAGATCTTCGAAACGCACCTCGGCATGGCCGCGCGTGGCCTTGGCCACCAGATCAAGTATGCGCTGGAAGACTGGCGCGCCAAGAACCCCGATGCGCAGCCGGGTGAGCCGCCCGCGGCGATCAAGGACAAGCTGAAGGAAGTCTACGGCGAGGATTACCACGATTCAATCGAAGGCCGTTCGGGCGAGGAAATCGCGGAGCTGGCGGGCAACCTGACGCGCGGCGTGCCGATGGGTACGCCGGTGTTCGACGGTGCGCGCGAAGGCGACGTGACCGTGCAGCTGGAAAAGGCGGGCCTCGACAGCGATGGCCAGTCGGTGCTGTTCGACGGGCGCACGGGTGAAGCCTTCCACCGCAAGGTGACCGTGGGCATCATCTACATGCTCAAGCTGCACCACCTGGTGGACGACAAGATCCACGCTCGCTCGATCGGTCCGTACTCGCTCGTCACCCAGCAGCCGCTGGGCGGCAAGGCGCAGTTCGGCGGCCAGCGCTTCGGCGAAATGGAAGTCTGGGCACTGCAGGCATACGGCGCAGCCTACACCTTGCAGGAAATGCTCACCGTCAAGTCGGACGACGTGGTCGGCCGCCAGAAGGTCTACGAAGCGATCGTCAAGGGCGACGACACCTTCGAAGCGGGCATTCCGGAGAGCTTCAACGTGCTCGTCAAGGAAATGCGCTCGCTGGGCCTCAACGTCGAACTCAAGTCCATCGCGGACGAGGACGACGAAGACGGCCTGCAGATCGCGGCGGAGTAATTCGTGAAGGCGGCTACCAAACTAGGCCTGATCGCTGGGGTGCAGCTTCTTGTTGGAGCAATGACCTTGGCGTCCAGTTCTGGAGCAGGGCGGGTTCCCCTCGGAACACTCTTGCTCATCATGGGAGCTACAACGTTCTTTTTCGCACTCCGCCGTCGCGCAGATGCAAATTGAAATTCACCCCCAGAGGGACTGACAGATGAACGAACTGACCAAATTCACCAACCAGCTGGCCAAGCCGGAAACCTTCGACGAGATCCAGATCGGCATCGCGTCGCCCGAGCGTATTCGCTCGTGGTCCTTCGGCGAGATCAAGAAGCCCGAAACGATCAACTACCGCACGTTCAAGCCCGAGCGTGACGGGCTGTTCTGTGCGCGCATCTTCGGCCCGGTGAAGGATTACGAGTGCCTGTGCGGCAAGTACAAGCGCATGAAGTACAAGGGCGTCGTCTGCGAAAAGTGCGGCGTCGAAGTGACCGTCACCAAGGTCCGCCGCGAGCGGATGGGCCACATCGAACTGGCCGCGCCGGTCGCGCATATCTGGTTCCTCAAGTCGCTGCCTTCGCGCATCGGCCTGCTGCTCGACATGCAGCTCAAGGTGCTCGAGCGCGTCCTCTATTTCGAGAACTACATCGTCACCGAGCCGGGGATCACCCCGCTCGAACGCTACCAGCTGATGAGCGAAGACGAGCTGCTCGAAGCGCAGGACGAATACGGCGAAGACGCGTTCTCCGCCGGGATCGGTGCCGAGGCGGTCAAGCAGCTGCTGATGGACCTCGACCTCGAACAGGAAAAGGCCGACCTGCTGGAAGAGCTGGAGACCACCAAGTCCAAGCTCAAGCCCGCCAAGATCATCAAGCGCCTCAAGGTCGTCGAAAGCTTCATCGAATCGGGCAACCGCCCCGAATGGATGATCCTGGAAGTCGTGCCCGTGATCCCGCCCGAGCTGCGCCCGCTGGTGCCGCTGGATGGCGGCCGCTTCGCGACGTCCGACCTCAACGATCTCTATCGCCGCGTCATCAACCGCAACAACCGGTTGAAGCGCCTGATCGAGCTGCGCGCGCCCGACATCATCGTGCGCAACGAAAAGCGCATGCTGCAGGAAGCGGTCGATGCGCTGTTCGACAATGGCCGTCGCGGCCGCGTGATCACCGGCGCCAACAAGCGTCCGCTCAAGTCGCTGTCCGACATGCTCAAGGGCAAGCAGGGCCGCTTCCGGCAGAACCTGCTCGGCAAGCGCGTCGACTATTCGGGCCGTTCGGTCATTGTGACCGGGCCGGAGCTGAAGCTGCACCAGTGTGGCCTGCCCAAGAAGATGGCGCTCGAGCTGTTCAAGCCGTTCATCTACGCGCGGCTGGACGCCAAGGGCCTGTCCATGACGCTCAAGCAGGCCAAGAAGTGGGTCGAGCGCGAGCGCAAGGAAGTGTGGGACATCCTGGATGAAGTCATCCGCGAACACCCCGTGCTGCTGAACCGTGCGCCGACGCTGCACCGCCTCGGCATTCAGGCGTTCGAGCCCGTGCTGATCGAGGGCAAGGCGATCCAGCTGCACCCGCTCGTCTGTTCGGCGTTCAACGCCGACTTCGACGGTGACCAGATGGCCGTCCACGTGCCGCTTTCGCTGGAAGCCCAGCTCGAAGCGCGCGTGCTGATGATGTCCACCAACAACATCCTGTCGCCCGCCAACGGCAAGCCGATCATCGTGCCCTCACAGGACATGGTACTGGGAATCTACTACCTGTCGATGGAACGGCAGGAGAAGACGCCCGAGTTCATCGAGGACGGCGACGAAAAGATCGAGAAGCTGCCGCGCTTCGCCGACATGAGCGAGATTCACTACGCGCTCGAAACCGGTACGGTGACGCTGCACTCCAAGATCATCACCCGCGTTCCGCAGGCGGACGAGAAGGGCAATATCGTGATGAAGCGCTTCGTCACGACCCCGGGCCGCATGCTGATCGGCGAATGCCTGCCGAAGAACCACAAGGTTCCCTACGACATCATCAACCGCCTTCTGACGAAGAAGGAAATCGGTGACGTCATCGACCAGGTTTATCGCCACACCGGCCAGAAGGACACGGTGCTGTTCGCCGACGCGATCATGTCGCTCGGTTTCCGTCACGCGTTCAAGGCGGGCATCTCGTTCGGCAAGGACGACATGGAAATCCCCGAAGCGAAGGAAGAAATGGTCGAAAAGACCAAGTCCCTCGTCGCGGATTACGAGCAGCAGTATCAGGACGGCCTGATCACGCAGCAGGAAAAGTACAACAAGGTGATCGACGCCTGGAGCCGTTGCGGCGACCAGGTGGCCGACGCCATGATGGAAAAGATCCGCAGCCGCCCGATCGACAAGGATGGCAAGGAAGGCCAGATCAACTCGATCTACATGATGAGCCACTCTGGTGCGCGTGGTTCGCCCGCACAGATGAAGCAGCTGGCGGGTATGCGCGGCCTGATGGCCAAGCCTTCGGGCGAGATCATCGAAACGCCGATCATCTCGAACTTCAAGGAAGGGCTGACCGTCCTCGAATACTTCAACTCGACCCACGGCGCCCGCAAGGGCCTCGCGGATACCGCGTTGAAGACCGCCAACTCGGGCTACCTCACACGCCGCCTCGTCGACGTGTCGCAGGACTGCACGATCGTGGTCGAGGACTGCAAGACCGATAACGCGCTGGAAATGCGCGCCATCGTTCAGGGCGGCTCGGTGATCGCATCGCTGGGTGAGCGTATTCTGGGCCGGACCACGGCGGAAGACATCGTCAACGCCGCGACGGACGAGGTGATCGTGAAGGCAGGCACCCTGCTGGACGAACCGATGGTGAAGGAAATCGAGGCTGCCGAAGTGCAGGTCGCGAAGATCCGCTCCCCGCTGGTTTGCGAAGCCGACCAGGGCGTGTGCGCGACCTGCTACGGTCGCGACCTTGCCCGCGGTACGCCGGTGAATATCGGCGAGGCTGTCGGCGTGATCGCGGCGCAGTCCATCGGTGAACCGGGCACGCAGCTGACCATGCGTACCTTCCACATCGGCGGTGCCGCGCAGCTCAACGAAACCAGCCACCTCGATTCGGTGTCGGACGGTAAGGTCGTCTATCGCGACATGCCCACGATCACCGACAAGCGGGGCCGCATCCTGTCGCTTGCCCGCAATGGCGAACTGGCGGTGATCGACGCCGAAGGCCGCGAGCGCGAGATCCACAAGGTGCCTTACGGTACCGTGCTGATGCACAAGGATGGCGCGAAGGTGACCGAAGGCGATCGCCTGGCGGACTGGGATCCGTTCTCGCTGCCGATCATCACCGAACAGTCCGGCGTCGTGAAGTTCCAGGACCTGGTCGAAGGCTCGACCCTGGAAGAGCGTGTCGACGATGCGACGGGCATTGCCCAGCGAGTGGTGACGGAGAACCGTGCGGTCGGCCGCAAGAAGAAGGAAGAGCTGCGTCCGCGCCTCACCCTCTTCAACGAAGGGTCGAGCGACGAAGACAGCGAAGCCGCGCGCGACATGCTGGCGCCGGGCACCACGCTGTCGGTCGAGGACGGGCAGAACGTCGAAGCGGGTGACATCCTTGCCCGTGCTTCGCGCGAAGCCGCCAAGACGCGCGACATCACCGGCGGTCTGCCGCGTGTTGCCGAGCTGTTCGAAGCGCGTATCCCGAAGGACAACGCGATCATCGCCAAGATTTCGGGCAAGATCGAATTCGTCCGCGAATACAAGGCGAAGCGCAAGATCGCGATCGTCCCGGAAGAGGGCGAGGCCGTCGAGTACCTGATCCCCAAGACCAAGGTGATCGACGTGCAGGAAGGCGACCACGTGAAGAAGGGCGATACCCTGATTTCCGGTTCGCCCAACCCGCACGACATCCTCGACGTGCTGGGCGTGGAAGCGCTGGCCGAGTATCTCGTGAACGAAATCCAGGAAGTCTATCGACTGCAGGGCGTGAAGATCAACGACAAGCACATCGAGGTGATCGTTCGCCAGATGCTGCAGAAGGTCGAGATCACCGATGGTGGCGACACCGTGCTGCTGCCGGGCGAACAGGTCGACCTGGAGGAAATGAACGAGGTCAACTCCAAGCTCGGCCGGGGCAAGAAGCCTGCCGAGGGCAAGCCGGTGCTGCTGGGCATCACCAAGGCCTCGCTCCAGACGCGTTCGTTCATCTCGGCTGCGTCGTTCCAGGAGACCACGCGTGTGCTCACCCAGGCTTCGGTCGAGGGCAAGAAGGACACGCTGATCGGCCTCAAGGAAAACGTGATCGTGGGCCGCCTGATCCCCGCCGGTACGGGTGCGACCATGAACCGCCTGCGGGTCACCGCCTCCAGCCGCGATGCCGCGCTGCGCGCTTCGTGGAAGAAGGCACAGGAAGCGATCATCGCTGCCGAAACCGCCGAGGAAGAGCGCAAGGCCGAACTGGCACAAGGCCCGGAGGCGGCGATCGGCGACGATCCGCTCGCCAAGATGGACGGCGAAACCCACGGCACCGATGCCGATGCGGGCGAGTACCTCCAGAAGGGCGACGAAGAGGGCGCAGCCGAATAAGCTGCACCTCTCACGCTAGCGACAGAAAGAGGCCCCGGAGGAGCGATCCCCCGGGGCCTTTTCGTATCTTGCCCAGGCGCGCTACCGCGCGTGTCGCGACTATTCCTGCAACCGCTGAAGATCGTCGCAGGCGTAGCTATCGCCCAGATCGCACCCGCGCTGGAAGTACTCGCGCGCTTTCACCGGGTCGCGGTTGTCGTTGAGGTAGCTGTTCCAGTGCTTCCCCGCCCGTTCGCAGCCGCCGGCATGGTCGAGATCGCAGGCCAGCACGAAGTAAGGCAGCGCGGCGTCATCGTCCTTCTCGAACCCGGCCTTGCCGAGCGCGTGGACGAAGCCGACCGAATTGCAGGCGGGGCCGTAATTCCTGGCCTCGCATAGCTCCAGATTGATTTCGTGGGCCCGGGCTTCGTTTTGTTCTACCCCCAGGCCGATGGAGTAGGATGCGGCCATATCGCCGCACGCGGGCAGGTGGCCCTTCTCGCAGGTCTGCACGTGCAATTCGAAGCCCCGCACCTTCGATTCCTCGGTGGTGCGGGTAACGAGATAGTTCGCCAGCTTGGAGCACGAGGCAAGGTTGTCGGCCGCGCATTCGGCTTCGAGCACTGCCGGATCGCCGAACGGATTGGGCTGTGCCGCGAGGCCGGTATTGGGTATGACAAGCCCGGCACCGGCAGCAAATACGATGGCGAAACGCATGAAATTCTCCCCCATTTTCAAGCGATATGGCGCGCAGTCTATCCCATACCCGCGCGCCGACGGCAATGGCCGGGGCCGGTGGCGGGCATTAGCGGCGCTGGCGGCCGCGTGCCTGGCTGCGGCAGCCTGCACGCCGCAGGGCAAGGCGCCGGGATCGGATGCCAGCGGCCAGGCTGCCGATCCGGGCCAGGGCGAAGCCTACAACCTGCGAGGGCAGTGGAGCGTTTCGCGCATCGCTGGCAAGAGCCTCGACTTCGTCATTTCCTTTACCGGTAGCGCACAGGCACTGACCTGGCAGCCCGCGTGTGCGGGGCAGACCCTCTCCTACCGCACGTCTGGCGACATGCTCGAATTCTACCGCGTGCCGCGCGATGAGCCGCAGATCGTCTGCGAGATCGGCTACCCGGAAGACCTGCCGCGCCTGCTCGATGCGCTGGAAGGGCGCTGGAATGTGTCGGAGCAGGATAATGGCGACCTGCGCCTCACCCGTGGGGCGCGGCACATGGTGCTGGAGAAGGGTGCTGGCGGCTCATCCATCTCGCTTGCCGGGGAATGGCGCGTGGCGGGGATCGATGGCGAAGACTTCGACGAACCCCATGGTCTGGCGCTGAGTGCGGACGAGGAGGAAATCTGGTGGGAGCCGCGTTGCGCAAGGCAGAGCGTGCGGTACCGGATCGTCAATGATCGTTTTATCGTCGTCGAGCCGCCTGCCCCGTCACCAGCCCCGCCGGGCGCCGAACCGCCGCCGCCGCTGGCCACATGTACCATCGGCTTGCCGCCGCGCCTCGTGGACGTAATGACAGCGATTGACGCCGCCGACCATATCGAGCGGACCCCGGAAAACGGAGTGCGGCTGTCCGGCAATGGCCGGAGTGTGACGCTTTTCAGCCAGTAGCAAAAGTCTTGGGAAAGCAGCGCGTACCCGGCGCCGCGAACGCATTTTCACAACAAATTTCCGTATTTTTGGAACTTTGTTTCAAATCCACGACTATCTCTTTGATCTTCGCTTAAGAATTCTTGGTTACGAGCCTTCCCCAAGGGGGGAATGACTGCGTGATCCAGAAACAGCTGGCGATCCTGGGTGAGCGCAACCTGCTCCTCGCATGGCGCCTTCGGGAATTTACAGCGCATCTGCCGTCGCTTTGCGCATTGCACGCCTTTGCCGCGCTTGCCTGCGTCGTCGCCCTTTGGGGCCATCCGGTCGCCATGTTCGGCCTGCCCTGGGCTGGCGCGATCGCGCTGTGCAATTACCGCCAATGGCGCCTGTGCCTCGCCTATTATCCCGATACGTTCGATGTCAGCCATCATCGTCTCTTCTATCGCGACCTGCAGATCGCCGCCAATATCGAGACCGTGCTGTGGGTAGGCGGTGCGATCGTCATGTTCCCGACGCTGTTCAATGCCCATCCGGTGTTTTTTGCCGTGCTGACCGCGGGCCTGCTATCCTCGTCCGTCATCGCCTACCGGCCAATGCCATCCCAATTGACCGCATATCTGGGTGGGGCAATGCTGACGGCAGCAGTGCTGTCCTTCACGATGAAAGACGAATTTTCCTGGCCGTCGCTCGCGCTCGCCATTGGCTTCGGATATGCACTGATCCGCTCGACAAAACGGCAGGGTCGGCAATTCGAACAATCGTGCCGTGAACAGATCGCACAGAATACGACCGCCGAAACGGTCAAGCTGTTGCTGAACCAATACGAAGAGTCTGCATCCGACTGGTTGTGGGAAGTCGATGAGGGCAATTGCCTGGTCAACGTATGCGAGCGCTTTGGCCATGCTTCCGGCCTTGATCGAGATTTCCTGGAAGGGCGCGAACTGGTTGGCCTGTTCGACGGCAGTCCCGCACGCGAGAAGTTGGCGGCCCTGCTCCTCCAACGGGCGCCGTTCCGCGATCTGGTGGTGGAGATTACCGTCGACGGCCAGTCGCGCTACTGGAGCTTGTCGGGCAACCCGTTGTCGGACGGGTCGATGCGCGGTGTGCTGCGCGATGTGACCGAAAGCCGGGAGGCCGAGCAGCGGGTGGCCCAGATGGCGCGCTACGACACGCTCAGCGGGCTCGCCAATCGCAACCTCTTCAACGAAACGCTCGAAACCGCGCTCGCCGGGCGGGTGAAGAACCACAAGGTCGCCTTGCTCTATATCGATGTCGATCATTTCAAGTCGGTCAACGATACCCTTGGCCACCATGTCGGCGATGAACTGATCAAGGCGGCGGCGGGCCGGATCGAGGGGGCCGTGCGCGAGCATGACCTGCCAGCGCGGCTGGGCGGGGATGAATTCGCGGTCCTGCTCACCCGGGTACGCGATCTCGACGCAGTGCACGCCTGTGCGCAGCGGATCGTCGACGCGATGGCAGAGCCGTTCAACCTGTTGGGACAGGTGGTGCGCGTGTCCGCTTCTGTCGGGATTGCCTTCGGTCACACCCGCTGCTGCGACGGGGACGAGTTCATGCGCCAGGCCGATCTGGCACTGTATGCGGCGAAGCGGGCGGGCCGTTCGACCTACGCCGATTACGAAGCATCGCTGAACCAGAAGGAACGTTCGCGTCGCGACCTCGAGCTCGATCTGCGCACCGCCATTGCGGAAGGGCAGTTCGCTCTCGTCTACCAGCCGCAGTTGAACCTGAAGAGTGGCGAGTGGGTCGGGAAGGAAACGCTGGTGCGGTGGGAACATCCAACGCGCGGGCGGATCATGCCCGGCGAATTCATCGGTATTGCCGAGGATACGGGCCTGATCATCCAGCTGGGCGAGTGGATCATTCGCCGGGCGATCCACGAGGCGGCGAGCTGGGAAGAAGCGCACACCATCGCGATCAATCTCTCGCCGATCCAGATGCGCAACCCGAACCTGGTCGGCGTGCTCACCAACGCCATCGCGACCGAGCAGATCGACCCGCAAAGGGTGGAGATCGAGATCACCGAAAACGCGCTGATGCACGACAGCGAGGCCAATGTGGAAATGCTGCACCGGTTGCGCGACATGGGGCTGCGGATTGCGCTCGACGATTTCGGAACCGGCTATTCCTCGCTGAATTACCTGCGCGCGTTCCCCTTCGACAAGATCAAGATCGACCGCTGCTTCGTGTCCGAACTGCTCGATCGCAAGGACTGCCAGGCCATTGTGCGCAGCACGATTTCGCTCGCCCACGAACTCGGCATGGAAACCCTGGCCGAAGGGGTCGAGACCGCAGAGCAGCTCGAATGGCTGACGCGCCATGGCTGCACCGAAGCGCAAGGCTATTACATCTCGCGCCCGATCGAGGCGGCGATGGCAGCCGAACCTTCCACCGCGCCTGCGCAATGGCCGGTCGGCGAAGCGATTGCTGCCAATGTCCACCCGCTGCACGCAAAGGTCGCCTAGGGGCGGTTCGCACACGCTTGAAGGGTCGGCACGGCGCGAGTAGCGCTGCGTGCCATGATCGTCACTCGCTTCGCACCCTCACCCACCGGCCGCCTGCATGTCGGTAACCTGCGCACGGCGCTGCATAACTGGCTGCTCGCGCGAAAAGGCGACGAGGACGGCGCGGGCCGGTTCCTGCTGAGGATCGACGACACGGATGCAGAGCGCAGCCGCGAGGAGTATGTGGACGCCATCCGCGAAGACCTGGCGTGGCTGGGTCTGGAACCCGATGGCGAATTTCGCCAGTCCGAACGACTGGACCTCTATGAGGCCGCTTTCGAGAAGCTGAAGGCGGCAGGGCGCGTCTACCCGGCCTACGAAACCGCGCAGGAGCTGGAACTGAAGCGCAAGATTGCGCTCGGGCGGGGCAAGCCGCCGATCTATGACCGCGCCGCGCTATCGCTGACCGAAGAGGAACGCGCTGCGAAGGAGGCGGAGGGAATTTCCCCGCACTGGCGCTTCAAGCTCGACCATGAGGAATTCATCGACTGGGAAGATGCCGTGCGCGGGCCGGTGAAGTTCGATCCCGCGACTCTGTCCGACCCCGTGATCCGGCGCGCGGATGGCAGCTGGCTCTACATGCTGCCGAGCGTGGTGGACGATCTCAATATGCAGGTCACCGACGTGCTGCGCGGCGAAGATCACGTATCCAACACTGCCGTGCAGGTGCAGATGTTCGGCGCGCTGCACGATGCGGGGCTCGGGCCGGATCACTGCGACATCGTCGATCCGTTTCCGCGCTTCGGCCATACCGCGCTGCTGGTCGGCAAGGAGGGCAAGCTGTCCAAGCGGCTGGGCTCGCTTTCGTGCGATGCGCTGCGCGAACAGGGGATGGAGCCCGAGGCGATCCTCTCGCTGCTGGCGCGGCTGGGTACGAGCCAGCCGGTCGAACCGATTGCGGACCGGCAGGTGCTGATCGACACCTTCGATCTCGAAACCTTCGGGCGCGCACCCGCCAAGTTCGACGATGCCGAGCTGGAGCGGCTGAACGCGGCCATCGTCCACCAGTTGGACTTCGCCGAGGTCGAGGACCGCCTGCCCGATGGCATCGACGCCGCCGGGTGGCACGCGATCCGGCCCAACCTGTCGCATGTCGGCGAAGCTGCCGAATGGTGGCGGCTGGTGACTGGCCCGATCGACAGCTGCGAGTTTTCCGAAGACGATCGGGAATACCTGGCACAGGCGGCGGACGCGCTGGAATGGAGCGACAATCCGTGGGGCGACCTCACCTCCGCGCTGAAGGAGCGCACCGGGCGCAAGGGCAAGGCGCTGTTCCTGCCGCTGCGGCAGGCGTTGACCGGGATGGATCACGGGCCGGACATGGGCGAATTGCTGCCGCTGATCGGTGAGCAGGAAGCCCGCGCGCGGTTAGACAAGGCCGCTGCCGGATGAGGCAGTTCTCCGATCCCGCACAGGTGCTCCACGCCCCGGCACGTGAACTGCATAATGGCGGGTGGATGGACTATGCCGAAAGTCCGGCACGCTTCGAGGCGATGCTCGACACGCTCGGACCCGGCGAACCGGCGCGCGATTTCGGGATCGAGCCGATCCTCGCCGTGCACGACCCGGCCTATGTCGCCTTCCTGCGCGAGGCGTACGACCTGTGGCGCGCCGCAGGGCGCGAAGGCGATGCGATGGGATACATCTTTCCCATTCGTGGCCGGCGCCCACTCGATCTCGAACGGATCGATGCGAAGATCGGTGCCTTCGCGATGGACGCCTCGACGCCCGTCGCCTCCGGCACCTGGGGAGCGGCTTATGGTGGTGCGCAAAGCGCGCTGACCGCGCTCGAAGCCGTGCTGGGTGGAGATCGCAACGCGTTTGCCCTGTGTCGCCCGCCCGGCCACCATTGCGGGGCCGACTACATGGCGGGCTATTGCTACCTCAACAATGCCGCCATCGCTGCGCGCGCGGCGCAGGCCCGCGGTATTCAACGGGTCGCGATCCTCGATGTCGATTACCACCACGGCAACGGCACGCAGGACATATTCTACGAGGACGGCGAGGTATTCTTCGCCTCGATCCACGCCGACCCTAAGACCGATTATCCGTTCTTCTGGGGGCATGCCGACGAGCGCGGAGAGGGTGCTGGTGAGGGCACCACGCTCAACCTGCCACTGCCGCAGGGCACCGACTGGCAGGGTTACGCTCTCGCGCTGGATACCGCGCTGCAAGCGGTCCGCGAGCACGCGGCGGACCTGCTGATCGTCTCCTACGGCGCGGATACCTTCGCCGAAGATCCGATCTCGCATTTCAGGCTGCTGCGCGAGGATTACGGCGCGATGGGCGAGAGGATCGCTGCGCTCGGGCTGCCGACGCTGGTGGTGATGGAAGGCGGATATGCCGTGGATGCGCTGGGCGCGAATGTCGCGGCGTTTCTGGATGGGTTGGAGCGGACGGCGCGGTAGTGGCGAGTCCACGCACTCCTGTGGGGTTTCGCACAACAAGTTGAGCCGCGCGGCGCGTTGCCTTTCCTGCCTTGTAGTGGCGTGTTTCGCGCCCTAATTGGCTCCGCCATGGAGCTTATATCGAGCAGAACCGGTATGCGGGCGCTGATCGCGCTATTGCTCGTGATTCTGTTCGTACAAGCTGTTCCGGCGCACCCAATTACGCTTGATCGCAGTCGAGGGCCGGTCTTTAGTGCCGCCACGTTCGAAGTGACTTTGCCTCCACGCGAGGATGAAGCGAGCGTCGAAAGCCTGACTGCAGCACCTGACTCGGACAAGGGCTTCATCCTGCCGAGCGCGTTCGTACCAGCCTTATGCTCTCAGGCGGGCGCGCACCAGCATGTCTGGCCAACCGAGAAGGCACGAGGTCCCCCGAGCAGACCTCCGTTACGCTTATTCGCAGCCCCAAGGGCGCCCCCACACTTGTCCTGAATCCGTCGCCTCCATCAGGGGCGCAAATTCCGTTCGGACAGGACATAGATCATGAAATCTCACATAGACGGCGAGCCTGCCGTCATAGACCGCTTCGACCAGGTCGAAGCGATACTCTTTCGCTATCCCGATATCGATGAAGCGGAGCTCGCCGATCTAAAGCGCTGGTTCGGCCAAGAGGCGTCCGCCTTCGAGGTGGCTAGTCTTTCCTGCAAGGAACGCGTCGAGCGCCAGTATGCCGAATTTCGCGCGGCGCATATCGATCGGTTCAGCGCCACAGAACTTGTAGTGGGTGCGCTGGTGGTCGTCGTGCTGCTGGCAGGCATTGTCGCCATCGCATTGGCCTGAGAAGAGATGGCGGGTGGGTTGCAATAGCACCCGCCCGCCATCACGCGCCGGCAATCGTACCGTGTCGTCTAGCTGATCGCTTGGACCTGCATGTCGCCCGCGTGGGTGAAACACGCCTTGTCGAACAGCTCCAGCGGCACCGGGTTGGGCAGGCGCAGGTCCGCCAGCCCCGGCATGGGCGCGATGCCCGGATCGAAGGCGCGGTCCACTTGCGAAATGAACGCCAGCGTCGTGCCGGTCGCCTTCGCGAAATCCCGTAGCGAGGCCACCTGTTCTGCCAGAGGAGGTGTATCGCGGCGCTGGTCGAGCACTTGCAGGTAGTCGATCACCGCGGCCGTTCCCGCCGGGGCGTCGCCCAGATGCGCCATGATCGCAGATGCGTCGATCGCATCATCCGCGAGGATCTCGGGCACGTTGCCGCCCGCGCTAATCTGCGACAGCAGGTCCAGCGCCTGCGCTTCGGTAAATTCGAGCGTGAAGAACACGCCCCGGCGTCCGGCACGCACGGCATCGTCCAGCAATTGCAGCCCGATCCGCGTCTTGCCCTGCCGTGGACGCGCGGCGAGCAGCACCATCGAGCCCGGGGCGATTTCCTCGAGGATGGAGGCAGGGCGTGCTGCCGCGCCATGCTTTACGGAAAGCAGGCTCCAACTGGCAAAGCCTTCTTCGCGGGCAATCCGGTCTTGCGCTTCGTGAAGGGGTATCGCGGCCTCGCGGGCGAGCAGCTTCGCGCGGCGCTTCAACTGGTAGATCGGTCGGGAGAGTTGCATGTCGTGTCCTCCTGTCCGGGCGATGCGCGCAACCCCTCCTCATGCGTGTGCCCGAACCAAAAGGTTCGACAGATGAAAACGCCCTGCATGGAGAAACGCTGCCCCGTCGGGAGGGAGGAGGCGCGGGCCGCGCCTTCGAACAAATTAACCTCGGCGAACCGATCCGCGCAAGGCCCGGCCGATCCGCTATGCACCGCATTTCTGACCGATCCTGCCGCGCGTGAAATTGCTACCCCGCGCAAGATAAATCGCATATCCCATTCCTATAGGGAGGGCGTGTGTCATGACAATCGCACGTAAATTTCTTGTCACAATGTGCCTGGCAGGGGCGTTCGCACCCGTTTGTGCCCACGCAGCCGAGTGGTATGCCCAGCAAATCCGCGAGACAGGCTGCAGCATCTCGCACGCCTATATGGCGAACGATGGATCGCTCGGCAGCTTCACGCTCACTTACGACAAGGCGGGCTATCACGTGCTGCTTCAGAACACGCACTGGAAGAACGCGGCCAATGCCCGGCAGGTGCGCATCTGGTATGGCGGCATGACCGGGGATGGCGACCACTTGATCAATGCGCGTGGCGGGGTGGATACCATTCCCTATGTGAGGTTCGACCTGACGCCTTACGTCTACGCCAAGATGCGCGTTCGTTCCCGATCGATGATGCAGATCGAGGGCGCACAGGTTGCGACCGGAATGGCGCTGCCGTCGGGCCCGATGCTGGCCAAGTTCGAGGAGTGCCGCGACCAGCTCGACGCGGGCACGCTCAAAGACCCCAACATCTATATCGACCTGCCGTAAGGCTCGGGCGGACTGAGCGCGTTTCTAACGCCCCTTCAGCTCGTCGCCGCTGAGCGAGACGACGTGCAGCAGGTTGGTGCTGCCCGGTGTGCCGAAGGGTACGCCCGCGAGCACGATCAGCTTGCTGCCTGCCTGGCCGAAGCCGTGGCGCAGCGCCATCCGCTTGCCTTTGCCGATCATCTCTTCGAACGTCTTGATGTCGCGCGTTACTACGGCATGCGCACCCCACAGCAGCGCCACGCGCCGTGCGACGCGGCGCTGCGGGGTCAGCACCAGCATCGGCACCGAAGGGCGTTCTCGTGCCACGCGCCGCGCGGTCGAGCCGCTGAAGGTAAACACGGCAATCGCGCCGACGCTGACGGTTTCCGAAATGGTCGAACACGCGTGGCCCAGCGCGTCCGCGGTCGTCGGGTCGGCCTTGGTCTCCAGCGTCTTCATCCGCTTGGCGTAACTCTCGTCGCTTTCGACCTTGGCCACGATCCGGTCCATGATGGTGACCGTCTCTTCGGGCCATTCGCCCGCCGCGGTCTCTGCGCTCAGCATCACCGCGTCGGCGCCATCGTAAACCGCATTGGCCACGTCGGAGACCTCGGCGCGCGTCGGCGCCGGGCTCTCGATCATCGATTCCAGCATCTGCGTGGCGACGATCACCGGCTTGCCCGCTTGCCGGGTCAGGTCGACGATCCGCTTTTGCAGGGGAGGCACGTCTTCGGGATCGAGCTCCACGCCCAGGTCTCCGCGCGCGACCATGATCCCGTCCGACAGTTCGACGATTTCGTCCAGGCGGCGCACCGCGCTGGGCTTTTCGATCTTGGCGCATAGCGCGGGTACGATCCCGTCGGTCGCGGTCATCAGCTTGCGCGCCTCGGCCACGTCTTCGGGCCGCTGCACGAAGGACAGCGCGATCCAGTCCGCCCCCTGCTCGCAAGCGAAGGCCAGGTCCTTGCGATCCTTGTCGGTCAGCGCGGGGATCGGCACTTCGGCATCGGGCACGTTCACGCCCTTCCGATCCGAGATGACCCCGCCGACCTCGGCCGAGCACAGGATCTTGTCCTTTTCCGCCTTGATGACCTTCAGCCGGATCTTGCCGTCGTTGATCAGTAACCGCTGGCCCTTTTCCATCAGCCCGAACAGTTCGGGATGGGGCAGGTGCACGCGGCTTTCGTCGCCCGGCTCAGGGTTCGTATCGAGCGTGAAGTGCCCCGAATGGCGGATCACCGCGCGGCCATCCTTGAACGTGCCCACGCGCAATTTGGGCCCCTGCAGGTCGGCTAGGATCGCGATCGGGTGATCGAATTCCTTCTCCAGCTCGCGGATCGCGGCAATCGTCTTGGCGTGGGTCGCCTGGTCGCCGTGGCTCATGTTGACGCGAAAGGCATCGACCCCGGCCTTGAAAAGGCGGCGGAGCATTTCAGGCTCGCGGCTGGCGGGGCCGATGGTGGCAAGGATCTTGACCTTGCGTCCCCTTGGTCTGTGTCTGCGCGGATCGAGCTTGGGCATGAGGCAGCGCTATGGCACGGTTGCGTGGCAACTCAAGGAATGATCGCGATGGATACGAATGCGCCTGACACTGCTGGCGACCCGCTCGACGAACTGGACGATGCCGTAGCGGCGGTGGCCTTCCGGCGGCTGGTCCGCCACCTGCGCCATCGCCACGATGCGCAGAATATCGAGCTGATGGGGCTCGCGGGCTTCTGCCGCAACTGCCTGGCGGACTGGATTCGCGATGCGGGCTATGCCGGCGACAAGGCGCAGGCGCGTGAGCTGATCCACGGGATGCCGCAGGAGGAATGGAAGGCGACCCGCCAGCAACCGGTGACCGACGCGCAGATCGCGGCGATGGAAGAGAGCCTGAAGAAGAATCGCGTGGATTAGGATCGCGACGGGTTCACCCGGCGGGCCTTGCTGGCTACCCAGCCGCCAACCGATTCTATTCAATTACCGGAGCACCCCATGGCCGAAGCCACCGACGACCGCCTGCGCCTGCTGATCGAGCGTATCGAACGCCTCGAGGAAGAAAAGAAGGGCATCGCCGACGATATCCGCGACGTCTATGCCGAGGCCAAGGCGGTCGGTTACGATCCCAAGATCATGCGCCAGGTCGTGCGCCTGCGGAAGATGAAGCCGGACGACCGTAACGAGATGGAAATGGTGCTCGATACCTACAAGGCGGCGCTGGGGCTGGGCTGACGGCCGGGCTAGCCTCGCACGGACCACCCTTTAGGAGTAACCGTCATGCCCAGCCCATGGAACAGCGATAACACCGGCATCATCGTCACCACCACGCACGCGGTGGAGGGGCGCCCGGCGCAGGAATATCTCGGCATCGTCACCGGCGAGGCGATCATCGGGGCGAACATGTTCCGCGATATCTTTGCCGGGATTCGCGACATCGTGGGCGGACGTGCAGGCTCCTATGAAAAGGTGCTCAAGCAGGCGCGGCACGATGCGATTACCGAAATGCAGGAGGAGGCGCAGAAGCTTGGCGCCAATGCAGTGATTGGCGTGGACCTCGATTACGAGGTGATCGGCGATACCGGCTCCATGCTGATGGTCTCGGCAAGCGGCACGGCGGTGCGCCTGTAATATGGTAGCCGTCCGGCGACTGGGCCCGGATGAACTCACGGCGTTTCGTGGGATGAATGCGTTGTTCGGCGAGGTGTTCGGCGAGCCGGAAACCTATTGCGATGTGCCGCCAAGCCATGCCTATGCCCGTGAATTGCTTAGCGATCCGCACATGGTCCTGATTGTCGCGCAGGACAGGGAGCGTATCGTGGGTGCCATCGGCGGCTACATCCTGCGAAAGTTCGAGCAAGAGCGGAGCGAGCTGTATATTCACGATCTGGCCGTGGCCGAAGACTGTCGCAGGCAGGGCATCGCCACGAGGATGATCGAGGAGGCCCGCCGGATCGCGCGCGAGACCGGCGCGTGGACCGTGTTCGTGCAGGCGGATGTTATCCCGGAGGATGAACCCGCACGTGCGCTTTATCGCAAGCTCGCGCACGAAGAGATCACTGCGCTGCATTTCGATATCGCGCCGTAAGCGCAAGTAGCAGCGTTGTCGCGCGCGCTTTGCTCCGCTAGTGCGGTCGATCTGACGGAGCACCAACCCCGGGGCTCATAAAAGTACATCTTTTTGGGGCAAAAATGGCAGGCCATTCCAAATTCAAGAACATCATGCACCGCAAGGGTGCGCAGGACAAAAAGCGGTCCAACCTGTTTTCCAAGCTCAGCCGCGAAATCACTGTGGCAGCGAAGATGGGCATGCCCGATCCGGACATGAACCCGCGCCTGCGGCTGGCGGTCAACGCCGCCAAGGCGCAGTCCATGCCCAAGGACAATATCCAGCGCGCGATCGACAAGGCGTCGGGCGGCGATGACGAGAATTACGAGGAAGTACGCTACGAAGGCTACGGCCCGGGCGGCAGCGCGATCATCGTCGAAGCGCTGACCGACAACCGCAACCGCACCGCCACCTCCATCCGCACCGCGTTTAGCAAAAACGGCGGCAACCTGGGCACCGAAGGATCGGTCGCGCACGGGTTCGAACGGCTCGGCTATATCGAATACGGCCCCGAAGCGGGCGACGAGGAAAAGGTCCTCGAAGCCGCGCTGGAAGCGGGTGCGGAGGATATTTCCTCGTCCGAGGATGGCCACGAGATCTGGACTGCCGCCGAAGACCTGCACGAAGTTTCCTCCGCGCTCGAAAAGGCGCTGGGCGAGGCCAAGGAAGTCAAACTGGCGTGGAAGCCCAACCTGACCGTCGAGATGGACGAGAAGAACGCGGGCACTCTGCTCAAGCTGATCGACGCGCTCGACGACGATGACGACGTGCAGACCGTCTGGGGCAATTACGACATTTCCGACGAGGTCATGGAGCGACTGGAGAACTGATCTCCATGCTCCGCTCGTCCTGAGCTTGTCGAAGGGCGGGCGGCGGTCCATTCGCACTTCGGATTCGCAGAAGGCGCAAGGCGCCACTGGCTCAGTACGAACGGACCTCTGCAGCGCGTGACCATCATCCTCGGCCTCGATCCCTCGCTTTCATGCACCGGCTGGGGGGTGATCCGTGCCGAGGGTTCGCGCCTGTCGCATATCGCCAATGGCCAGATCGCCACGCAAGCGAAGGCGCCCATCGCGGAGCGGCTGGCGCAATTGCAGCGCGAGCTGGCAGCGGTGATCGCGCAGCACAGGCCCGATCGCGCGGCGTGCGAGGAGGTCTTCGTCAACAAGAACCCGCAATCGACGTTGAAGCTGGCGCAGGCGCGCGGCGCGGTGCTCGCCGCGTGCGGCGCGGCGGGGCTTGATGTGCGCGAACATTCCGCGCGTAGCGTCAAGAAGGCGGTCGTCGGCACGGGCGCCGCCGAGAAAACCCAGGTGCAGGCCATGCTCAAGGTGCTGCTGCCCGGGGCGCAGATAGCGGGTGCCGATGCGGCGGATGCGCTCGCGGTCGCCATCGCCGAAGCTCACGCTCGCTGACGGGCGCGCACTCCATGGCGGGAACGCGCCATATCTCCGACCGTAGAGTCTCCATCAACCGGCGAGACTGGTGGCCTCGCGTCAGAACCGGAGATATTCGATGCGCAAACTTTCCATGTCCGCTCTTTTCGCAGGTGCCATCATGGTGGGCGGCTGCGCCTATGGTTATGGCGATGGCTACGGCTACAATGATGGCTATGGTGGCGGTTACGGTGAAAGCTATGGCGGCAGCTACGGTTATTCCTATCGCAATAACAATGATTTCGAGCGCGCGGCGGTCAATGCTTGCGGACAGGAGGCCAGCCGTTACGGCCGCATCCGGATCACCTATGCCGAGGAGCGCGAGCGCGGGATCTACACGGTGCAGGGCGAAATCGACAATCGCGATCCACGCCGCGACCAGTTCACTTGCGAATTCTCAAGTTCGGGCCGGGTCGTCGACTTCCGGCTTGGTTGATCCACGGCCGCCTTATCGAGGGATACAGGTGCGGCCGATGCTGTCCTACAGGGGCCATGTGCGTTAGGACGGGGGCATGCCAAGCTGCCGCCTGCCTTCCCTGCTGCACACATTTTCCAGCAGGCACGCCCGGACGAACTTTTTGGCCTTTGAACACTGTGTCAGGTGTGTCAGACTTTGCCGCCTAGCCGAAATATCGCGGGTGGATTGCTGATGTATCTCGTCGTCTTCCGCAGCCGCAAATCGCCCGATCACGACGCGGCGGCCTATGCCCGCGATGCGCAACGGATGGTCGAACTGGCGAAGGCCCAGGCGGGCTTTCTCGCCGTGAAAACCTATACTGCAGAGGATGGCGAGACGGTCACTATCTCCGAATGGGAGAGCAAGGCCGCAGCCAAGGCCTGGCGCGCACATGGCGAGCACGCACCCGTTCAGGGCAAGGGCAGGCAAAGCTACTACGAGAGCTACACGATGTTCACCTGCGCCGATCCCGACATTGCGCGGTTCGAGACCAACGAGGACTCATGACGATCACGATCAACGGCATTCCCAATTGCGACACGGTGAAAAAGGCGCGCAAGTGGCTGGAGGCGCAGGGCCTCGATCATACCTTCCGTGACTTCAAGAAGGACGCGCCGAGTGCGAGCGAGGTTGGCGCGTGGGCCGACGCAGCCGGTTGGGAAGTGCTGCTCAACAAGCGCGGGACCACGTTTCGCAAGCTCGACGATGCCGACAAGGCCGATCTGACGCGCGACAAGGCTGTTGCCTTGATGGTGCAACATCCAAGCCTGATCAAACGGCCGGTGCTGGAATATGCCAATGCTGAAACAGGGCGCGGCCTGCTGGTCGGCTTCAAGGAAGCGGAATGGAAGGATGAATTGTGCTGAGATGGCCAATCGTGAAGATGGCGGGCGCACTGGCCCTGATCGCGACGGTGGCTCCCGCCATGGCGGCTGACGACATGCTGGTGATCGCGCATCGCGGAGCTTCGGGCGAGCGGCCCGAGCATACGCTGGCATCCTACGAACGCGCGATCGACCAAGGCGCGGACTATATCGAGCCCGATCTGGTGGTGACCAAGGACATGGTGCTGGTCGCCCGGCACGAAAACGAGATCGGCGAGACGACCGATGTCGGTGACCGCCCGGAATTTGCCGACCGGCGCAAGACCAAGGATATCGAGGGCCAGCTGATCAATGGCTGGTTCGCGGAGGACTTCACGCTTGCCGAATTGCGCACCTTGCGCGCGAAGGAGCGGATGCCCGCGCTGCGCCCCGCGAATGCGATCTTCGACGGGCTGTATCAGGTCCCGACCTTTGCCGAGATCATCGCGCTCAAGCGTGCGAAGGAGGAAGAAACCGGGCGCAAGATCGGGCTTTACCCCGAACTCAAGCATCCCACCTGGCTGTTGCAGGAAGCGGGCATCGATACGGTCGACCTGCTGGTGCGCCAGCTACGCAAGGAAGGGCTCGCTGGCGCGGACGCGATGGTGTTCGTACAGGTGTTCGAGGTCGGCCCGCTCCAGCGGCTCGACAAGATGATCGACACGCCGCTGATCCTGCTGATCCGGCCCGAGGGTGGCCCGTTCGACGAACCGGGCATGAGCTGGGCGGGGATCATGTCGCCCACGGGGCTAGCCGAGGTCGCGACCTATGCCGACGGTATCGGGCCGTTCATGGGCCATGTGCTGAACGACGACGGGACGCCGACCGATCTGGTGAAGAACGCCCAGGCTGCGGGGTTGAAGGTCCACCCGTGGACCGTGCGCAAGGAGAACGTGTTCCTGCCGCCGTCGCTGCGATCGGACGCGAGCGAGAACGGTGTGGGCGACATGCTTGGCCTGGTGAAGCTGCTGGAGGCCGCCGGGGTCGACGGTTATTTCACCGACGATCCGGGGCTGGTGCAGGGGCGCTGACCGACCAGCGCTACATGTACCTCCACGCGTTCGGGTCGTCGAACACGAAGTTGCAGGCGAACAGGGTCTCGTCGCCCTCGCGTTTCATGTCGGTGACGATCCGCGCGGCGAAGCCCTTTTCGGACTCGGTCGCGCGTACCGTGCCCTGGCCATCGGCACCGATCGGGAAGCCGAGGTCGGCCAGCTTCGGGGCCACGACCGCAATCGGCTCGGCGAAGCGGATCGACATGATCGAACCGGCAAGTTCGCTGTCATCGGGGTAGTAGTCGGTCCGGATACCGACGACCTGAAGGCCGTTCCAGACGCCTTCGAAATCGACGTCGGCACGCCAGACATCGGGCTGGTCGGGGAACGGCTCGTAATCGAGCCGGGCAGAGACTTCGCCACCCTCGGCTTCCTCCATCGGGTGGGTGGACGGCACGTTCTCGTCGCCTTCGCCCCATTCCCACGATCCGCGCGCAGTCTCGAGCGCGCGAATGCTCCAGTTGCAGTCGCCCGGGTCGTTGAAGTCGAGGAAGTCAGAAAGGTCGGGACCGCGCAACGGCGTGGTGGCGGGCCCGGCCTGCGTTGCGGCAGCCACCTCGCTTTCGCCTGCCTCTGCCGTTGCGTCGCCACAGGCAATAACGAGTGGAAGGAATGCCAGAATTGCAAAGGTGCCCGTTTTCAACTCGTCCCCCTCTAAACGATGGTCACGAGCGTAGCGCGCGGATGAGGGCAGCGCAAATCCGTGTGCGGTCAGGCGCGCCGCGCGGCGAGGATGTAGTTGAGGCTCATATCCTCCAACAGGTGCAGGCCCTTGCCTGGGCGCCAGGCGATGCCCTGCGTCTGCGTAACCGCAAGGCCCGCCGCGCCGAGCAGGTCGGTCAGCTCTTCGGGTGTGACGAAGTCGTCCCAATGGTGGGTGCCCCTGGGTACAGCGCCCACCGCCTCCGCCGCGCCGACCAGCAGCACTCGGCTGGCAGCTGTGCGGTTGGGGGTGGAGAGGATCAGGAGCCCGTCATCGGCTAGCTTGCTTGCCAGCGCGGCGATGAAGGCAGGCTTGTCCGCGACATGCTCGATCACCTCCATGCAAGTGACGAGATCGAACGTGCCGAGGTCGAGCGCGCCGATCTCACCAGCCATGTAGCGGATGTCGAGCCCGGCAGCCTCGGCATGGGCCGCCGCTGCTGCCGCATTCTCGGGCGCGGCGTCGACACCTGTGACGTCGGCACCAAGGCGCGACAAGGGCTCGCACAGCAGGCCAGCGCCGCATCCGACATCCACCGCAGACTTGCCCGCCAGCGGGCTCACGCTCTCGATATCGCCGCCCCAGTGCCGGTCGATCGCCTCCCGAATGAAGCCCAGCCGCACCGGGTTCAGCCGGTGGAGCATGGCGGATGAACCCTTCGGGTCCCACCAATCCGCCGCCAGCGCGCCGAAGTGTGCGGCCTCGTCCGGGCGGATAGTCTCTGTTGCATCGCTCATGCGCGCTCCCTAACACCGCGCCCGGAGTCGCACCAGCAAGGAGAGCCCACGCCTTGGCGCGGATCGTGATGAAATTCGGCGGCACGTCGATGGCGGGGACCGAGCGTATTCGCCGGGTCGCGCAGATCGTGCGCAAGCAGGCGGCGGGCCGTGAGGGCACGCCCAACGAGGTCGCGGTGGTCGTCTCCGCGATGGCGGGCGAGACGGACCGGCTGGTCAACTTCGCACGCGAAGCCCACGCGCTTTATGACCCAGCCGAATACGATGTGGTCGTTGCCAGCGGGGAGCAGGTCACCTCTGGCCTGCTGGCACTCACTCTCCAATCGCTGGGGCAGAAGGCGCGCAGCTGGCTCGGCTGGCAGCTTCCCGTGCGGACCATCGAAGCCCATGCCAAGGCGCGCGTCGATGCGATCGACAGCGATGCGCTGCTCGCCAGCATGGGTGAGGGTACGATCGCAGTGATCCCCGGGTTCCAGGGCATGAGCGCGGAAGGCCGCGTCACCACTATGGGGCGCGGCGGATCGGATACCAGCGCAGTCGCCGTGGCGGCGGCGGTGAAGGCCGACCGCTGCGATATCTACACCGATGTGGATGGGGTCTACACCACCGATCCGCGTATCGTCGCCAAGGCGCGCAAGCTGACCGCAGTGACCTACGAAGAAATGCTCGAACTCGCTTCTGTCGGCGCGAAGGTGCTGCAGACCCGGTCTGTCAGCCTCGCGATGAAGGAAGGCGTCAGGATACAGGTACTCTCCAGCTTTGTGGACGACAACGCGACCCCGGCAGACGACCTGCCGGGCACGCTGATCGTCTCCGAAGACGAAATGGAGCGGATGGTCGAAGAGGGAAAAATGGAACGCAAGCTCGTCACCGGCATCGCGCACGACAAGAACGAAGCCAAGATCATCCTGACCCGCGTGCCGGACAAGCCGGGCGCGGTGGCGGAGATCTTCGGCCCGCTGGCGGAAGCCAGCATCAATGTCGACATGATCATCCAGAACGTGGGCCGCGACAAGGGCGAGACCGACGTGACCTTCACGATCCCCCAGGCGGATCTCGCACGCGCGCAGGCCCTGCTCGAGGACAAGCGCGAGGCGATCGGCTACAACCGGATCATCACCGACAGCCACATCGCCAAGATCAGCGTCGTCGGCGTGGGGATGAAGAGCCACGCGGGCGTGGCGAGCGACATGTTCCGCGCACTGGCCGAACGCGGCATCAACATCCAAGCGATCACGACGTCCGAGATCAAGGTCTCGGTGATGATCGACGAGGACGAGACCGAGCTGGCCGTGCGCGTGCTGCACACTGCCTACGGGCTGGATGCGCCCGATGACCTTGGGGACGCGACGGCTTGAGCAGCGAGGCTCTCCTGCGGTCGATTGCAGTCGTCACCTTGGGCAGTGACGATATTGCGAGGTCGGTCGCCTTCTATAGCGATGGCTTCGGCTGGGAACCCGAATTCCGCAACGAGAGTGTCGCGTTCTACCAGATGAACGGGTTCGTCTTCGGCGTGTTCGCCAGCGACGAGTTCGAAGACGATATGGCACGGAAGCGCGGCGGCTCCTCGCTCTTTGCGCTGGCGCATAATGTGGCGAACAAAGCTGAAGTCGATGCCGTGATGGCGCGGTTGATTGCATCCGGCGCGTCTCCGCTTCGCGAGGCGGACGAACCGCCCCACGGCGGCTACCGGGGTTATGTTGCCGACCCGGACGGGCACGCGTGGGAAATCGCCTGGAACCCTTTCTGGCCGATCGATGCGGATGGCCACGTCGAACTCAAGGTGCCGGGAGACAGCGCTTGAGCCACACTGCGACAATCCTGCTGCTCGGCTCGGGCGAGCTGGGGCGCGAGTTCGTGATCTCGGCCAAGCGGCTGGGCGCATACGTGATCGCCTGCGACAGCTACGACAATGCGCCCGCTATGCAGCTGGCTGATGCGCGCGAAGTGTTCTCGATGCTCGATGGCGAGGCGCTGCGTGCCGTGATCGAGAAGCACCGGCCCGACCATGTCGTGCCCGAGATCGAGGCGATCCGCACCGAGGTTCTGGCCGAGGTGGAGGCGGCGGGCGTGCATGTGGTGCCGACCGCGCGCGCGGCGCAGCTGACTATGAACCGCGACGCCATTCGCGATCTGGCGGCGCAGGAGCTTGGCGTACGTACCTCGCTCTACGGCTACGCGACCAGCCTCGACGAGGTGCGCGCGGCGGCGAGCGACACGGGCTTTCCCTGCGTCATCAAGCCGGTCATGTCGTCCTCCGGCAAGGGCCAGAGTACGGTTCACGACGCCGAAGGGCTGGAGGCCGCGTGGGACTATGCGGTCGCCAATATGCGGGGCGACCGGGCGCGGGTGATCGTCGAGCAGTTCATCGACTTCGACTACGAGATCACCTTGCTGACCGTTCGCCATAAGAACGGCGTCACCTTCTGCCCTCCCATCGGCCACCGGCAGGAACGCGGCGACTATCAGGAAAGCTGGCAGCCAATGGCTATGAGCGAGGCTGCGCTGGCCGATGCGCAGGATATGGCGCGCAGAGTGGTCGACAACTTGGGCGGATACGGCCTCTTCGGGGTCGAGTTCTTTGTCCGCGGTGATGAAGTCATCTTCTCCGAGCTGTCGCCCCGCCCGCACGATACCGGGATGGTCACGCTGGTGAGCCAGAACCTGACCGAGTTCGATCTGCACGCCCGCGCGGTGATGGGGCTGCCGGTGCCGGAGACGATCCGCGCGCGCCCTGCCGCCAGCGCGGTGATCCTCGCGGATCGCGAGAGCGAGGCCGTCAGCTATCATGGCCTCGCCGAGGCGATGGCCGACGGAGCGGACATCCGCATCTTCGCCAAGCCTGTAACGCGGCCCTACCGCCGTATGGGCGTCGCACTGGCCACGGGTGGCACTACCGACAATGCCCGTCGCATGGCTTCACAAGCCGCGGGCCGCCTGCGGATTGAATATGGCGGGGCCGAGGCCTAAGCGCCGCTCCATGAGCAATACTCCCAAGACCGATGCGCTGATGCGGCGCGGCACCGAATTCCTTGGCAGCGAGCACGCCATCCTGTGCGGCGCGATGAGCTGGGTGAGCGAGCGCAACCTCGTTTCCGCCATCTCCAACGCGGGTGGCTTCGGCGTGATCGCCTGCGGCGCCATGACGCCGGAATTGCTCGATGCAGAGATCGCCGCGACGAAGGCGATGACCGACAAGCCCTTCGGCGTGAACCTCATCACGATGCATCCTCAACTGTTCGACCTGATTGCCGTGTGCGAGAAACACGCGGTCACCCATGTGGTGCTGGCGGGCGGCATCCCCCCCAAGGGCAGCGTCGAGGCGATCAAGGGCGGCAAGAACCCGGCCAAGGTCATCGTTTTCGCACCCACCCTGGCGCTGGCGAAGAAGCTGCTGCGCTCTGGCGGCGATGCGCTGGTGATCGAAGGGATGGAGGCGGGCGGCCATATCGGCCCGGTTTCCACCAGCGTGCTGGCGCAGGAATTCCTGCCAGAACTTTCGCAAGACCACCTCGTCTTCGTTGCGGGCGGCATCGGGCGCGGGCAGGCGATCGCGGGATACCTGGAGATGGGCGCGGTCGGCGTGCAGCTCGGCACGCGCTTCGCCTGTGCGACGGAAAGTATCGCGCACGAGAAGTTCAAACAGGCCTTCTTCCGCGCCAATGCGCGCGATGCGGTGACCTCGGTGCAGGTCGATCCGCGCCTCCCGGTGATCCCCGTTCGCGCGCTGAAGAACAAGGGGACGGAAGCGTTCACCGCCAAGCAGCGCGAGGTTGCCGCGATGCTCGATGCGGGCGAGGTGGGGATGGCCGAAGCCCAGCTCCAGATCGAGCATTACTGGGCCGGTGCTCTGCGCAAGGCAGTGATCGATGGCGACGTGGAGAACGGCAGCCTGATGGCGGGGCAGAGCGTCGGAATGCTCAAGGCCGAAGAGCCGGTGGCGGTGATTATGGAGCGGCTGATGGCTCAAAGCGAAGAAGCGCTGACGCGGCGCTGACGCGCCTTGCTCCTTTCCGGGTGAGCGCTACCATGGCGCAAAAAGCCGGGGAGGTTTCCATGAGAGTTTTCGTATCGCGCATTCTGGCGCTGGCTGCTGTCGGGCTGATGACGGCTCCCGCTGCAGCGCAGGACGCGCAAGCATTCGAACCCGATTGTACCCGGATCGCGGCATTTCTGGACACTGCGGTGGCGCAGGGGCGCACGGTGGGGGCTTCCACGCTCGTGTGGAAGGACGGAGTGGAGCGCTGCTTCGAGGCAGCTGGCGAAGCCTCGCGCGAAGAGGGCAGGGCGTTTGCGCGCGATACGCTGGTGCAGATATTCTCGATGACCAAGCCGGTCACCGGCGTCGCGCTGATGCAATTGTGGGAACAGGGCAAGTTCGGGCTCGACGATCCGCTGGCTTGGCACCTGCCGCAATTTGCAGATGTGAACGTGCTCGCGGGCGAGGATGCCGACGGCACCCCGATCCTGCGCGATCCGGCGCGCCCGATCACAATTCGCGATGTCCTGCGCCATACGGCGGGTTTCACTTATGGCGCGGGCGGCAATCCGCAAAACGCCGCCGACCGGCTATGGGAAGAGCTGCAACCGCTCAGCGGGGACAAGACACTCGCCGAATTCGCCGATGCGATGGCGAAGGTACCGCTGCTCCACGATCCGGGCACGCACTGGCATTACAGCGCCGGGGTCGACGTGCAGGCGCGGCTGGTCGAGGTGCTCTCCGGGCAGGACTTTGCCGATTACGTGCAGGATCGCATCTTCGTGCCGCTGAAGATGGCAGACAGCGGATGGCGACGCGACGAGGCCGATGTGCCACGCCTCGCTCGCATTTATCTCGCCGACGAAGCAGGCGCGCTGCAGCCCATGCCCCGCGACGTGTGGCTCGAAGCGAACTTCATGGGCAAGCCGATGACGATGGGCGGATCGGGCATCGTGACTACGGTTGATGACTACATGCGGTTCGCCCGGATGTTGCTGAACGAAGGCGAGCTGGACGGCGCACGAATTCTCCAGCCGGGGACGATCCGCGTGATGTCGACGGACATGCTCGATCCCCGGATTGCCCTGGAGGATCGCGCGTGGCTGCCGGGCAAGGGCAGCGGCGGGTTCGGCGTCGATTTCTTCGTCCGTACCGCTCCACCGCAGACGCCGGAAGAAAATCGCGGCAGCGTGGGAGAATTCTTCTGGGACGGGTATCCTTCCATGCTGTTCTGGGTCGATCCGCAGCAGGATATGGCGGTCGTCTTTGCGACGCAGAAGGTGCCGTTCGACGGAACGCTGCACCACGATATCCGCGATGCGGTGTACGGGGCGGACTATACCGGCGAGTGAGAGCGCTGACGTGGTGCTGAAACCGGTTTCGGTGCGGAACCCGATGGGTTGTCGGGGCTTTGATCGGATGAACCTGCGTGCACGGGCATGTCCGCCCGCGCGAGCAAATACCTGACCACGGAGCCTCATCCCATGCGTATAGCCCAGTCCTTCGCCGTGTTCGCCCTCATCGGTGCCGCCACCGTTCCCGCTCTCGCGCTGCAGGAAGCGCCCGAATTGCCCGGCACCATGGACACTAGCCGCGTCAGCGGTGGAACCTATGTGACAGATCCATCGCACACGCTGGTCGCGTGGACAGTAAACCATTTTGGCTTCAACGATTATTTCGGCGCATTCGGCGATGTTGAAGGCACCTTGGAGCTCGACCCCGAAGCTCCCGAAAACGCCAAGCTGGATGTGACGATCCCGATCGCCAGCGTGGCGGTGGTCAGCTCCGGCCTGCGCGATCACCTGCTGCGCCCGGGCAAGGATGGTGGCGATCCCGATTTCTTCGGTGCCGAGCCCGAGGCTGCGCGTTTCGTGTCGACCAGTGTCAATCTCGGGGCGGGCGAAACGTCGGCTGAAATCACCGGGAATTTGACCCTAAATGGTGTTACCCGGCCGGTTACGATCGATGCGCGGTTCACCGGCGCTGGCGCCCATCCGCGCAGCCAGGTCGAAACGGTCGGATTCGAGGCTAGCGGCACCATCCTTCGCTCCGAATTTGGGATCGATTATGCCATCCCCATGGTCAGCGACGAGGTGGAACTTAAGATCAGCGCCGCATTCGAGAAGCAGTAAGCGAACCCTTGGCAGGTCGCGATTGCCCAATCGCAGGATGAAACAGGGGAGAGACCGGTATGTGTGATGAGAAGCAGCTGGCCCGCTGGGCACGCGAAGGGCTCAACCGGCGGCAGTTCGGCATGCTCTCGGGTGCTGCCGCAGTCGGCGCCTGCGCTCCGATGGCGAGCGGTGGCGATAGCGACGTTACGCTGCCCGCGATGAGCGAGCGACAGGTCAGCTTCGCGACGGAGGCGGGCACGATGGACGGCTTTTTCGTGGCGCCGGTAGGCGGCCCGTGGCCAGCTGTGCTGTTCTGGCCGGATATTGCGGGCCTGCGCGAGGCAAAGCGCAACATGGCGCGGCGGCTGGCGGGCCGAGGCTACGCCGTGCTAGTGGTCAACCCGTATTACCGGGACGTGACGGGCCAGCAATTCCAGGATTTTGCCGACTTTGCCGGCAATGGCGGTTTCGGCAAGGTCACCCCCTGGCGCGAGAAGCTGACCGCTCAAGCCATCATGGCCGACGCCAGGGCGGCGGTCGGCTGGCTCGATTCGCAGGACGAGGTGGACACTTCACGCGGGATCGGCACGCAAGGTTACTGTATGGGCGGGCCCTTCACCTTCTGGTCTGCTGCCGCAGTTCCCGATAGGATCAAGGGCGTCGCCAGCTTCCATGGCGGCGGGCTGGTACGCGAAGGCGACCCCATGAGCCCACACCGCACGTTCGACGATACGCAGGCGCGCTATCTTGTTGCTATCGCGGCGGATGACGATGCCAAGTCACCGGATTCCAGGGGTATTTTGCGTGATGCTGCGGCGAAGGCCGGTCGTCCCGCAGTGATCGAGGTCTATGCCGGGAACCACGGCTGGACGGTGCCTGACAGCCCGGCATACAACCAGGACGCAGCCGAACAGGCTTACGGGGAACTTCTGCGGCTTTACAACGCTGTACTGTGACATTTCGGGCTGTGGCCAAAATGCGACATTGATCCACGCGCTCCGGTGAAACGGAAGAGAGGGTTGCGTTCTTCGGCCATGGAAGGCATTAGGCAAACAAATCTGATCCTAAAGGGGAATACACGATGCGCTTTGGTAAGACTCTCGCCGCCGCTGCGGCACTCACGCTCGCTGGCGGCACGATTGCCCAGGCTGAAACCGTTCGCGGTACCGCTCCGGTTTCGGAAGAATCGGAACTCAGCCCCGGCATGAGCCAGCTGCTGATCATCGCGATCGTCGCGGGTGCCATCGTTGCGGGTACTGAACTGATCGACGACTCGGTCAGCTCGTAAGAGCTTCGACAGCTTCAAATTCCCGAAAAGGGCCGTCTCTTGCGAGGCGGCCCTTTTTCTATGCCCGGTTCGCATCCCGCCTGCGACGGTGCGGCGACGCAAACCAAGTCCAATCGGGTCATCGGCAACCGGTTTTCCTTGGCCCCCGTGTGCCTCCCGGCTAGACTTGCGCCCTGAATAAGGAGAAGTCGCATGGGTTGGGTTGTCCTCGGGCTGCTGGTTTTTGTTCTGCTGGTCTTCTTGATGACCGCGATCACCATGGTGAAGCAGGGCTATGTCTACACGATCGAACGCTTTGGGAAGTTCACGAAGGCTGCCGATCCCGGCCTGACCATCATTTTCCCGCTGATCGACCGCGTGGGCCATCGCATCAACATGATGGAGCAAGTGCTCGATATCCCGGGGCAGGAAATCATCACCAAGGACAACGCGATGGTCGGGGTCGATGCGGTGGTGTTCTTCCAGGTGCTCGATGCGCCCAAGGCGGCTTACGAGGTCTCCGGCCTCAACCCCGCGATCATGGCGCTCACCACCACCAATTTGCGCACGGTGATGGGCAGCATGGACCTGGACGAGACGCTTTCCAAACGCGACGAGATCAATGCCCGCCTGCTGAGCGTGGTCGATCACGCGACCTCACCGTGGGGAGTCAAGATCACCCGCGTCGAGATCAAGGATATCCGCCCGCCGCGCGACATTTCCGAAGCGATGGCGCGGCAGATGAAGGCAGAGCGCCTGAAGCGCGCCGAGATCCTCGAGGCGGAGGGCGACAAGACCAGCGCCATCCTGCGCTCCGAAGGCTCCAAGCAATCGGCTATCCTCGAAGCGGAGGGCAAGCGCGAGGCAGCTTTCCGCGATGCCGAGGCCCGCGAACGTGCGGCCGAGGCCGAAGCCAAGGCGACGCAGATGGTGTCCGACGCGATTGCGTCTTCGGGCAATCAGGCGATCAATTACTTCGTCGCGCAGGAATATACCAAGGCCGTCGGCAAGTTTGCCGACAGCCCCAATGCCAAGACGATCCTGTTCCCGGTCGAGGCAACGCAGCTGATCGGTTCTCTCGGTGGTATCGGGGAGCTGGTGCGCGGTGTCGTCCAGCCCGAAGAAAACGCGCCCGACAGCGGCGTGCCGATCCCGCAGGAGCGCAAGCGTGCATCGGTCCCGCGCACTGGGCGGGGTAATTCCCAGTGATCGACGGGGTCGACAACTACTGGCTGTGGCTTGCCGTCGGGCTCGCGCTCGCCGCGCTCGAACTGCTGGCCCCGGGCGTCTACCTGATCTGGCTGGCAGCGGCGGCGCTCGCGACCGGCGCGCTCAGCTTCCTGTTCGGGTTCGGCTGGCCGCTGGAAATCGTCAGCTTCGTCAGCATTGCCTTGATCGCGGTCTACAGCGCACGCCGTTACCTGCGCGAATCGCCCATTGTCAGCAGCGATCCGCTGCTGAACCAGCGCGGTGGCCGCATGGTGGGCGATACCGCGCTGGTGGTCCAGCCGATCGAAAGCGGCAGCGGGCGGGTGAAGGTCGGCGATAGCGAATGGATCGCACGCGGGCCCGATACGGCGGCGGGCGAGCGGGTGCGCATCAGCGGCAATGACGGCGCGATCTTGCTGGTCGAGCCGATCGCCCTGATCGCGGACAAGGGCGATACTGCCGAGGGCGCCTCGGCAGAAACCTGATCCAGCCCGGCGATCAGCCCAGGCTGTCGATCTTCTCCGCAAAGCGTCCGTGCTTGCGGTGATGCACCATGTACCTGTCGATCACGAGCTCGAGCGGGCGCGGCTGAATGCCGAGGGCCGCAAAGCCCGGATGGTCGGCACTCGCAACGCTGCCCGCCTTGAGCATGCGCCACTGGTCCATTCCCATAGGAGTGCCGGGGAAGGCGGCAAAGGCTGCGCTGGCAGCATCGGGCATGGGCACGAACGCGCGCTTGCGGCGCTGCGCCTTCGCGATTCGCTTGTTCAGTTCCATCATGGTCCAGCGGTCGGGGCCGGCGAGCTCGTAGGTCTTGCCGGCGTGCTGGCCCGGCTCGCGCAGCGCCTTGGCAATGGCCGCCGCGACATCGTCGACATGCACCATCTGGAGCGGCGCATCGGGAGCGAACACCGGAAGAACGGGCAGTGATGCGATCAGCGGCGCAAACATCTGCAGGATGCCGCCATCGGGCCCGAACAGGATCGAGGGGCGCAGGATGGTGGCGTCGGGAAACGCCTCTCGCACCAGTTGCTCGCCCAGCGCCTTGGCCTGCGCATATTCGGATGGGCCAACGGGATCGGCACCGATCGCGCTGACCTGGACGAAGCTTTGCGCGCCGGTTTCCCGGGCTGCGCGTGCCAGAGTGCCCGCCGCCTCGCCCATCAGTTTCATCAGGTTGCCATCGAAGCTGCCGACGAGGTTCACCACGGCATGGCTGCCATCCACGCACGCACGCACGCTTGCCTCGTCCAGCAGGTTGCAGCGCGCGAATTGCAGCTGGCCCAGTTTGGCGAGTGGCTTGAGAGAGAACGCATCTTCCGGCGTGCGGCTGGCGATCCGCACGCGTGCACCCAGCTGCAGCAGGTCTTCGGCCACGTGCCGCCCGATAAAACCGCTGCCGCCGAAGATGGTCACCAGCTTGTCGGTCAGCGGGTTGGTTCTGGACATTGTTCAGGCCTTTCGTGGCGGCAGGTTGGCGCGTCTTTTCTGCGGTTCGCTTTGCCGGATGGCACGGGTTGCTGCAAGTGCGTGCACCCAGGTTCGCATAGCGTCGCAATTGCGTTGACAGGCAGGGCCAAGCTCCGCTAGTGGCCCGCGCCTACCTTCGGCCCCGGACGACGATGACCGGGATGCCGCGTGTGCCCAGATGGCGGAATTGGTAGACGCACCGTCTTCAGGTGGCGGCGATCGCAAGGTCGTGGAGGTTCGAGTCCTCTTCTGGGCACCACTTTCCTGATAATCGCTCATTTTGATGGCCGCTTGACCGTGGCTGCTCGCTTCTGCACTTCGGTTGCAAACCGATACGCATGGGAGAGCGACATATGAGCGACGATATTCTGACCGAAGTGAAGGATGGCGTCATCGTCATCACCATCAACCGGCCCGACGCCAAGAACGCGATGAACAAGGCCGCAGCAGAAGGCATTGCCCCGGCGCTCGACCGGCTGGATGCCGAGGACGACCTGCGCGTCGCGATCCTGACCGGCGCGGGCGGCACCTTCTGTTCGGGCATGGACCTGAAAGGCTTCCTGCGCGGTGAAAGCCCCGTGGTCGAAGGGCGCGGCTTTGGCGGCCTGACACAGAAATCGCCGGAAAAGCCTGTCATCGCGGCGGTGGAAGGCTACGCGCTGGCCGGTGGCCTCGAACTGATGATCGCGTGCGACCTGGTGGTCGCGAACAGCGGTGCGAAGTTCGGCATCCCCGAGGCGAAGCGCGGGCTGGTCGCGGCAGGCGGCGGGCTGCTGAAGCTGCCCGAACAGATTCCGCACAAGGTTGCGATGGAGTTGGCGCTGACCGGCGATTTCATCGATGCTGCGCGCGCTTACGATCTGGGGCTTATCAACCGCGTGACCGATGGCAGCGCAATGGACGGCGCGCTGGAACTGGCACAATCGATTGCCGCCAACGGGCCGCTGGCGGTCAAGGTTTCCAAGCAGGTGATCGAAGAATCGCGCGGGTGGAGCCTCGAATCGCGCTGGGACGAGCAGGCCAAGCTGTTGCCGCAGATCTTTATGAGCGAGGATGCGCGCGAAGGCGCGGCTGCTTTCGCCGAGAAGCGCAAGCCGAACTGGAAGGGCAAGTAGTGGCCGGGGCCGGGCCCCTCGCGGGGCTGCGCATCGTCGAGTTTGCAGGGATCGGACCCGGCCCGTTCTGCGGCATGATGCTGGCGGATCACGGCGCCGAGGTGATCCGGGTGGACCGGGCGAGTGGTGGGCGCGGCGGCTCGCAGCCGATCTCCAGTAAGGACGTGCTGGCGCGCGGGCGCAAGTCCATCGCGCTCAACCTGAAGAGCGAAGAGGGCCTCGCGCTCGCCCGCAAGCTGTGCGCTAGTGCGGACGGGTTGATCGAGGGCTTTCGCCCGGGTGTGATGGAGCGGCTGGGGCTGGGGCCGGACGTGCTGCTCGCCGACAATCCCAAGCTCGTCTACGGGCGGATGACCGGCTGGGGCCAGACCGGGCCCTACGCGCCCTACGCGGGACACGACATCAATTACATCGCGCTGGCAGGCGCGCTCGCCCATTTCGGGCGCAGCGGAGAGAAGCCGACCCCGCCGATCAACATGGTCGGCGATTTCGGCGGCGGTGGCATGATGCTCGCCTTCGGAATGGTCTCGGCGCTGCTGAACGTGGCGCGCGGAGGGGAAGGCCAGGTGGTCGATGCCGCGATGACCGACGGCACGGCGGTGCTGATGGCGATGATCCACGGCATGGCCAACCAGGGCATCTGGCGTGAGGAACTGGGCGCAAACCTGCTCGATACCGGGGCACATTTCTACGACACGTACGAGACTGCCGACGGCAAGTTCGTGAGTATCGGCAGCATCGAGCCGCAGTTCTATGCCGAGCTGCGCGCGCGGCTGGGGCTTGCGGAGGACGCGGAGTTCGATGCTCAGATGAACCCGGCAGGCTGGCCCGCTCTCAAGGAAAAGCTGGCGGCGATCTTCAGGTCGAAGACCCGCGACGAGTGGGACGCGCTGCTCGAACATTCGGACGTGTGCTACGCCCCCGTGCTGACCATGAGCGAGGCGCGCGAGCATCCGCATAACGTTGCGCGCGCGGCCTTTGTCGAGGTGGACGGCGATCCGCAACCGGCGCCCGCACCACGCTATTCCGGGACGCAAACGGCGCAGCCTGCCGCAGCCCCGATGCCAGGTGACGACAGCGATTCCGTGCTGGCCGATCTGGGGCTGTCGGCGGAGGAAATCGCAAGTTTGCGGGGGGCCGGCGCGATTTCCTGATGGTGCGCCAGACCGATTGCAGTTTGCAACCGGTTTGCTAGGCTCGCATGCAAAACAGCATTCGAGAGGAACTGCCATGCCCGCAATCGACGTAGCGCAACCCGCCTTCATGGACGACGAAGAGATCGCGATCTTCGCGGACGCGGTCGGCAAGTTCTACGAGAAACACGCGCCCGAAAAGCGTGTGCTCAAGTGGCGCGAAGACGGGCAGGTGGAACGCGAGTTCTGGAACGAGGCGGGCGCGGCGGGCCTGCTCGGCGCGTCGGTGCCCGAGGAATATGGCGGCCACGGCGGCGATTTCCGGCACGAGATGGTCGTGATCGACCAGCAGGGGGAACACGGGGTGGAAGGCTTCGCGGCCAGCCTGCACAATACGATCATCCTCCCCTACCTCGTGCGCCACGGCACCGAGGAGCAGAAGAAGAAATACCTGCCCAAGCTGGTGAGCGGCGAACTGGTGAGTGCGATCGCGATGACCGAGCCGGGCGTGGGCAGCGACCTCCAGGGCATCACCACCACCGCGCTGAAAGACGGCAACGGATACCGGATCAACGGCGCCAAGACCTATATCTCCAACGGCCAGATCGCCGATTTCGTGATCGTGGTCGCCAAGACCGACCCGAACGAGCGCGCCAAGGGCATCTCGCTGATGCTGCTGGAGACCGAAGGCGCCGAAGGCTTCCAGCGCGGCAAGAAGCTCGACAAGATCGGGCTCGATGCTCAGGACACCTCGGAGCTGTTCTTCGACGATGTGTTCGTGCCTGCCGAGAACGTGCTGGGCGGGGTCGAGGGGCAGGGCTTCTACCAGCTGATGGGCGAATTGCCGCAGGAACGCCTCATCATCGCGATGGGCGCGATGACCACGATCGAGCGGGCGCTGGAAGAAACCATCGCTTTCACGAAAGAGCGCAAGGCGTTCGGCAAGACGATCTGGGATTTCCAGAACACGCAGTTCGTGCTCGCGGACCTGAAGGCACGCGGAACCGCGGCCAAGGTGTTCGTCAATGATTGCATCGCCAAGCACCTCGAAGGCAAGCTCGACGTGCCGACCGCGTGCATGGCGAAATACTGGCTGACCGAGTTGCAGGGCGAAGTGGTCGACAAGTGCCTGCAGCTCCACGGCGGCAGCGGCTATATCAACGACTACCCGATTGCGCGCATGTATCGCGACAGCCGGGTGACCCGGATTTTCGGAGGATCGAACGAGATCATGAAGATGGTGATCGCGCGGAGCATGTAATGTGTTTCGGCACCAGCCCGCACCCCCTCCCGGCCAACCCAACAGGATAATCCCAATGGGTTGGCCGGGAGGGGGTGCGGGCTGGCGCCGCAAACCGAAAAATCCCCTGCCGTTAACTTGTTGCGGTGGCCGTGTCCCAGGATTGGGACGGAGCCTCCGGCGTGCTTGCCGGGGGCTCTTTTTTTGCCATCCATGCAGGCCGGGTCGCACCGAATTGAACCGAGCAGGGAGCGCAAGCACATGGCCGTCATCGCCGTCTACAGCATGAAGGGTGGGGTCGGGAAAACAACCATGGCGGTCGATCTGGCCTGGCGCTTCTCGCAGACCGGCGGCCACGAGACCCTGCTGTTCGATCTCGACCCGCAGGGCGGGGCGGGCTTCCTGCTGGGCCACGAAGAGCGCAAAGTGCAGCGCGCGATCTCCGCCTTCCATCACAACCGCGCGCCGCGCGACCTGATCGAGCCGACGCGGTTCGACGGCCTCTCGCTGATCGGCGCCGACCAGAGCCTGCGCGATCTCCCCGTGCAGCTGGCCCGCATCGGCACGAAGAAACGCCTCGCGCAGATGCTCAACTTCATGAAGGGCGAATATCCACGCATCGTGCTCGACTGCCCGCCGATGATCAACGAGGTCAGCGAGCAGATCATGGAAGCGGCGGACCTGATCGTGGTGCCGCTGCCCGCTTCGCCGCTGGCTGCGCGCGCTTTCGGCTTTATCCGCAAGGAACTGGCCAAGCATTCCGGCCACCCGCCGGTGCTGCCGGTGCTTTCGATGTACGACAAGCGGCGCAAGCTGCACCGCTGGGTGCGCGAAAACGCGGCAGCGAACTGGCCGGTCATCCCGCAAAGCTCCTATATCGAGCAGGTCGCCGTCCGGCGGGAGCCGATCGCGAGCTTTGCCAATTGGTCGCCCGCCTCCAAGGGGTTCGAGCAGTTGCATACCGCGCTCGAAATCAAGCTCGCGCAGATGGGCCTTGGCGGGACTCCGCCCGAAGGTGGACCGCGCGCGCTGCCGCAGCCTGAGCGTGATGCGTCTCCCGCGCCAGCCCCGGCCCCGGCCAGCGAGCAGGAAAGTGCCCGCGTGGTGCCGATCCGCGATGCGACCTCCGCACGCCGGTTTGACAGGCCGGATGCGATGCAGGTGCCTCCGCCTGCGAACGAAGGCTTCGGCCGCCGCGCCTTCAGCTTCTGATTGCGGCGTGGGCGAAGGAGCCCGCCACACGCGAAGGCAACTTGTCATTCATCCCCTCGCGCCTACATTCGTTCGGGAAAGGACGATTTTCCGATGAGTGATCAGAATACGCCCGACGGGCAGGGGTCTGGCGGCGGCTCGGGTGGGCCGAACCCGTGGATCCGCAGCCTGATGATCTGGGGCGGCATTTTCCTGGCCCTGCTGCTGGCCGTGTCGATGTTCGGCGGTGGCACGCAAAGCGAGGACAAGACGCTCAGCTATTCGGAATTTCGCCAGCAGGTGGCGAGCGGCACCGTGGAAGAAGTGCAGATCGCCGACGATCGCATTACCGGCAAGCTCAAGAACGACGAGACGTTTGCAACCGTCCCGGTGCGCAACGATACCGGGCTGACCAAGCTGCTCGACGATAATGGCGTCACCTATTCGGGTACGGCAACGGAAGAGCCGAACCTGTTCCTCATCATCCTTTTCCAGTCGCTGCCTTTCCTGCTGATTCTGGGCATTGCGTTCTTCGCGCTGCGCCAGGTGCAGAAGAACGGCGGCGCGGGCGGCGCTATGGGCTTCGGCAAGTCCAAGGCCAAGATGCTGACCGAAAAGCAGGGTCGGGTGACCTTTGCCGATGTCGCCGGGATCGACGAAGCGCGCGAGGAACTGGAAGAAATCGTCGAGTTCCTGAAAGACCCGCAACGCTTCTCCAAGCTGGGCGGCACGATCCCCAAGGGTGCGCTGCTGGTCGGTTCGCCCGGCACGGGTAAGACCCTGCTGGCCCGCGCGATCGCGGGCGAGGCGGGCGTGCCCTTCTTCACCATCTCGGGTTCCGACTTCGTCGAAATGTTCGTCGGTGTCGGCGCATCCCGTGTGCGCGACATGTTCGAACAGGCGAAGAAGAACGCGCCGTGCATCCTGTTCATCGACGAAATCGACGCTGTCGGCCGTAGCCGTGGCCATGGCCTCGGCAATTCGAACGACGAGCGCGAGCAGACGCTGAACCAGCTTCTCGTCGAGATGGACGGGTTCGAGGCGAACGAGGGCATTATCATCATCGCGGCGACGAACCGCCCCGACGTGCTCGACCCCGCGCTGCTGCGTCCGGGC